>NZ_NKUH01000050.1:0-35240 GCF_009192895.1 Xanthomonas sp. LMG 12460
TTACCCTTAATGGGCCGCCCATCAAGAAATGCCGCGTGTTTAGGTCGGCGGTACCAATGGTTATGTCCTTCGCTGTCGGGCTTCATGGCCGCCGTACCCTCACCCCAACCCCTCTCCCGGGGGGAGAGGGGCTAGCGCTGTTCCTTCTCCCCTCGGGAGAAGGTGCCCCGAAGGGGCGGATGAGGGTACGGCTCGAAGCCTCGCAATGCCCCAGCAACGAGGCGACCAGGCCAATCCCCAATCCCGACTCCCCGATCCCCGCCTCACTCCGGCTTGCGCGGATCCAGCGAGATCAGTCGGGTCACGTCCAGCAGGGCGGCGGGCAGGTGCATGCCGCCGGGGGCGGCGAGGTAGCGGGTGCGCCAGGCAGGGGCGAACTTGGACTTGAAGCGGCGCAGGCCGGTGAAGCCGTAGAAGCGTTCGCCGTGGCGCACGATCAGGTTGCCGAAGCGGTTCCAGCGGCCGGCCAGGCGGTGCTGGGCCAGGCCCGACAGCGGCGCCATGCCCAGCGAGAAGCGCTTGTAGCCCTGGTCGCGGCCCCACAGGAACAGCTCGATGAACAGGAAATCCATCGTGCCCTTCGGCGCATCGGCGATGTGCCGCATCAGGTCCACCGACAGCTCGTGGCCGGCCGGGGCCTGCCACAGGTTGGCGAAGGCCACGACCTTGCCTTCGAACTCCACCACCGCGATCGGGAAGCGGCGCAGGTAGGCCGGGTCGAAGCTGCCCAGCGAGAAGCCCTTCTCGGCGCCGGCCTTGTCTTCCAGCCACTGCTGCGAGACCTCGGCCAGCACCGGCATCAGCGCGTCCACCGCGTCGGTCTCGACGATGCGGAAGCTCAGCCCGCTGCGCTTGCCGCGGTTCCAGGCCTGGCGCAGGTCGGCGCGGTCGCGACCCTCCAGGTGGAAGCCCTCCAGCGACACCATCGCTTCCTCGCCGAGCTTGACCAGGGTCAGGCCCAGGTCCAGGTAGGTCTGCCAATGCTGCTCGCCGACCTGGTAGAACACCGGGCGCAGGCCCATGCGGTCGGCTTCCTCGCGGAAGCGCCAGATCAGCGCGCGGGCCACTTCCGGCGCGCCGACCGGGTCGCCCATCGCCACCAGCGAGCCGCCGTAGCGCTGCATCATCACGAAGCCGGGGCCGTCCTCGGCCTGCAGCAGCGCCTTGTCGCCGGTCAGCACCAGGCAGGCCTGGGTGTCGGTGGCCTCGGCCAGCACCGGCGCCAGCGCGTCCAGTTGCGCGCCATCGGCCGGCGGCAACGGCGAGCGCGTGCTGTGCAGCAGCCGCGCCAGCCCGAACACCACCACCGCCACGCTGACCAGCAGCACCGCGCGCAGCGCGCGTGGGGCGTTGGCCGAGGTGGCGAACTCCCACCACAGCTCGTTCTGGTATTCGACGTGACTGTAGACGAAGAACAGCAGCCAGATCGTGGCGATCAGCACCAGGCCGAGGTTGCGCAGCCACGGCCACGACCAGGCCTCGTCGAGCAGCGCGCCCTCGCGATAGAACTCGCGGCGCGCGCCCCACAGGCCGACCGCCACCACCAGCGAGGACAGCGCCACCGAGACGTGGCCGCCGCGCAGCCAGGCCGGCAGCGGCAGCAGCACGCAGATGCCGATCGCCAGCACCCAGGCGGCATGGCTGCGCCGCTGCAGGCCCTGGCCGATCAGCAGCAGCACCACGCCGCCGAGGCTGGCCAGCAGGTGCGAGGTTTCCATGATCGACAGCGGCGCCATGTCCTGGCGGCGCTTGGGCGTGGGCAGGGTGCCGTCGATGACCAGCGCCGCGCCGACCGCGAACACCGCCAGGGCGATGATCTGCGGCAGCCACGGGCGCAGCGTGCGCCAGGCCACGCGGACCCCGCCGGCACTGGCGGCCAGCGGCCGACGCAGGCCGGACAGCGACGCCATCAGCACCGACAGCAGCAGCGGCACCACGTAGTAGGTGATGCGGTAGATCAGCGCCGCCGCCAGCACCGCCGCCGGCGCCACGCCGGGCAGCAGCTTGAGCAGGCTCCACTCGAACACGCCCAGGCCGGCCGGCACGGTCGAGACCAGGCCCGCCACCACCGCGACCAGGTACAGGCCGACGAAGCCGATGTACTCGATGCCCGATTCGTTGGGCAGCAGCACGTAGAACGCGGCACTGGCCAGGCCCAGTTCGACCACGCTCAGCGCGGTCACGCCCAGGGTGGTGCGCCGGTCCGGCAGCCACAGTTCGTGGCTGCGCCAGCGCAGGGTGCGGCCGTCGCGGCCGGCCAGCAGCAGCATCGTGGCGAAGCCGACCAGCAACGCGATGCCGATCGCGCGCACCGCAGTCGCGCCGACCGGCAGCGCCAGCGCCGCCGCGGCCGGTTCCAGGGTCAGGGCCAGCGCCAGCAGCAGCCACGCGCCGAACACGAAGCCGAGCGTGCTCATCAGCACCACTTGGCCGATCTCGGCCAGGCTCAGCCCGACCCGGCCGTAACCGCGCAGGCGCACCGCGCCGCCGGTCAATGCGGCGAAGCCCAGGGTCTGCCCGACCGCATGCGCCAGGAACGCGGTAATGCTGATCCGCATCGGGTGCAGCTTGCGCCCGCTGCGGCGCAGGCCGACGGCATCGAAGCCGATCAGGCAGGCATAGCTGCTCAGGCCCAGCAGCAGGGTCAGCACGATCTGGCTGAGGCTCAGCTGGTTGAAGGCGTGACGGATCGCACTGTAGCCGTGGGTGCTGAACTCCGTGGCCAGCGCGTGCAGCGCCAGGGCCAGGATCGCCAGGCTGGCCAGCACCGGCAGCGCACGGCGCCAGCCGGGCGTGGGGGCGGGAGTAGAGGGCGCGGCGTCGGTCATTGCGGACGGACGGCGGCGAGGCGCGACGGCGCACGTTGCGCGGTGCGCGACGCGGCCGGAGCGGAAGTGCGGGTGAAACGAAGACGGGCCATCGCGATACCGGTTGGATGAAAGCGTGTGACGAACATTGAGAGGGCTGCGACCAAGTGGCTGCGTCGCGGTGGGTGGGGTGTCGGGGCAAGCCGGGTTGCACCGGCCTGCCGCGCATCACCCCGGTGGGATGCCACGCGTCAGGTCCCGACAGCGGTCGCGGTCAGCGGCGCGAAGGCGAGTGCGGTACCGGTGAGCTTGGCGCCCTCCCGGGCCGCACCCCGCAGCGCACACATCGCACCCCTGTCAGCCGTACCGCTCCTCTTGCCGTGCATCCCACGCTCCAGGCTATACCGGCCGTGCCGGCGACGCGCATGATAGTGGAATCGCACGTCGCCACGGCGTCTGGACCGCGGCAGGGGCCGTGGCCGGCGCATGTGGCGACGGTCTGTGTCGGTTCCGGAGCCTGTCGATGCCCTTGTCCGCATCTCCCTTTCCCTCGCCGCCGCGCTGGACGCGCCTGGCCGGCGCCGCGGCGCTGCTGCTGGCGCTGCTGTTCCTCGGCGTGGCCATGGCGTTGCAGGTCTTGCGTGCCGATCTGCACTGGCAGCAGGCCACGCTCAGCCAGTACCTGCATGGGCCCGGCGGCCTGCTGCTGCGCACCGTCTACGTCCTGCTGGCCGTCGGCGTGGTGGCGCTGGCGGCCGGGCTGTATGCGCAGGCGCCGCCACGCGCGCGCAGCGGTGCGCCTGTATTGCTGTTCGGCTGCGCCGCGCTCGGCCTGTGCGGCGTGGCGATCGGCGACAGCTATCTGCCGCAGCGCGCACCGCTGCTGGCGCCGCTGGTGCACGGACTCTCCGCGCAGACCGCGTTCCTGTGCGTGACCACGGCGATGCTGCTGCAGAGCGCGTGGCTGCGCGGGCAGGCGGCGTGGAAGGGCCGCGCCGGGCCGCTGTTGCTGCTGGCGGTGCTGGCGTTCGTGGCCCTGTGGGTGCATGTGCTGTGGCGCGCACCGCCGCGCGGGCTGACCCAGAAACTGCCGATCGTGTTGATCCTGGCCTGGCTGCTGCCGGTGGCGTATCGCGTGTGGCGGCCGGTGCCTGCAGCCGCGGCGCAATCGCGCGACAATGGCGCGGTCTTCCCACTACAGGACAGCGCATCATGATCCAGCGTTTCGATACCGGCCCGCGGATGTCGGAGATGACCGTGTACAACGGCGTGGCCTATCTGGCCGGGCAGATCGCGGACGATACCAGCGAAGACATCGCCGGCCAGACCCGCCAGGTGCTGGCCGCGATCGACCGGTTGCTGGCGCTCGCCGCCACCGACAAGAGCCGGATCCTGCGCGCGGAGATCTTCATGACCGACCTGGCCGAGTTCGCCGAAATGAACAAGGTCTGGGAAGAATGGGTCAGCCCGGGCAACACCCCGGCCCGCGCCACCGTGCAGGCCAAGCTGGCCGACCCGGCCTGGAAGATCGAGATCGTCATTACCGCGGCGGCGTGAAAGCCGGGAATGGGGAGTCGGGAATCGGGAATGGGAAAGCCGGCAGTGCGTCGCCTGAGCGACCGCGTGAAGCAGTGGCTTTAGCCGCGACAGGCGTCGCCGGTAAAGCCCGTCGCGGTTGACCGGAAGTTCCTTGGGTACGCAGGTAACCCGGGCACTCGCGGGACGCCCATTCCCGTTTCCCCATTCTCCATTCCCGGCGCCCCAGCGCCCCAGCCCCTCAGCGCCTGACGAACCGGTAATGCGCCACGCCCCACTGCTGGCCCTGTTCGTAGCCGAACAGTTCCGCGCAGGCCATCCAGAACATGCGCCAGCGTTGCCACCAGATCTTGGCGTCGGCGCCGTAGGTGGCCTGCAGCACCGGCATCAGCGTGTCGCGGTGGCGGTCCTGGTTGTGCAGCCAGGCGTTGGCGGTCTTCTCGTAATGCTGGCCGGACAGCAGCCAGCGGCGTTCGATCGCCAGGTCGTCCTGGAACTGCAGCAGGGTGTCGGCCGCCGGCATCAGGCCGCCGGTGAAGAAGTGCCGGCCCATCCAGTTGTCCTCGCCCTGCACCTCGAACGGGTAGGCCAGGTCGCGATGGCAAAAGATGTGCACGAACAGCCGGCCGCCCGGCACCAGCCAGTGGCTGACCCGCTTGAGCAGTTCGCGGTAGTTGCGCATGTGCTCGAACATCTCGATCGAGACCACACGGTCGTAGCTCTCGGTCGGCAGGGTCAGGGTGTTGGCGTCGTGGGTGATCACCTTGACGTTGTTCAGCCCGCGCGCACGGCATTGCGCTTCGATGTGCTCGCGCTGCGGCCGCGAGTTGGAGACCGCGGTGATGCGCGCGCCGGGGAATTGCTCGGCCATCCACAAGGTCAGCGAGCCCCAGCCGCAGCCCAGTTCGAGGATGCGCTGGCGGTCGCGCAACTGTGCGCGTTCGGCGTACAGCTGCAGCATGCGTTCTTCGGCCGCGTCCAGGTCGGGCGTGGTCGCATCCCAGTAGCAGCTGCTGTACTTCAGGCGCTTGCCCAGGCACAGCTCGAAGAAGCGCGGCGGCACTTCGTAGTGCTGGCGGTTGGCTGCGTCGGTCTCGATCGCGATGGCGCTCTCGCGCAGCGATTCGATCAGCAGGCGCTGGCGCTCCCAGGCCGCGTCGGCGCCGCCGGCGCGCTCGTCGCGCAGGCGTTGCGCGCACAGCCGGCGCATCGCCGCGCGCAGCATGGCGTCGGGCAGCAGGCCGGATTCGGCCAGGCGCGTGACCAGCGGCTCGGCCGGCGCGGCAGGCGGGGAAGAGGTGGCGAAGGTACTGGACATGGCGGATCTCCTCGCGCGGCTCAGTGCCGCGGCGGCATGGGGAAGAAGGCGCTGGTGCTGCGCTGGTAGTCGGCGTAATCGCGGCCGCGCGAGCGCAGCGCTTGCTGTTCGGTATAGGGAATGCCGGTGACGCGATAGAGGAAGGCGAACATCAGCAACGGGCCCAGCGCGGCCACGCCGACCCACAGCGCGCCGCTGCCCACTGCCAGGAACACGTAGGCGAACCAGTGCACGAATTCGAAGAAGTAGTTCGGATGCCGCGAATAGCGCCACAGGCCTTGGCGGCAGGTCTTGCCCTTGTTCGCCGGGTCGGTGCGGAACGCGGCCAGTTGCCGGTCGGCCAGGCTCTCCCCGCCGACCGCGATCAGCCAGGTCGCGACCGCCAACGTGGTCCACACGCTCCACTGCGGCTGCGGATTGTGCGCGGCCACCGACAGCGGCACCGCGAACGCCAGTACCACCAGCGCCTGGCCGAGGAAGAACGCCAGGAACTTGCGCTGGTCGCCGTGCCAGTGCTCGCGCAGGGCACGATAGCGGCCGTCTTCGTGCGCATCGCCGAACACGCGTACGCCCAGATGCCAGGCCAGGCGCGCGCCCCACAGCCCGCCCAGCACCGCGGTCAGCACCCGCGGCAGCAGCGCGCCATCGGCGCGCCAGGCGCAGTACACCGCGGTCAGCGCCATGCAGGCCGACCACAGCACATCGACCACGCCGGCATTGCGGGTATGTCGCTGCCAGGCCCAGCCGGCGAGCATGACCAGCACGGTGAAGATGCCTACATGCAGGAGCGGCCATGCGTTCATCGCGCCGCTCCGGTGGCCGGCAGCGCCGGCGTGGCGACCATCAGGCGGCGCGTCGCCAGGCTCAGCAAGGTCAGCGCCGCGGCCCAGCCCACAGCAAGCGCCAGCAGCGCCTGCGGCGTGGGCGCCACCAGCGTCACCGCCTGCCAGCCGCGCGCGGCCAGCACATAGCCCAGCGGGCCGCCAATGGCGCCGAACAGCGCCGCGCGCCAGGGATGGCGCATCACCCAGGCCAGCGAGTGCTGGAAGGTCAGCGCGAAGCCGGCCCACAGCGCCAAGATCCACAGCGGCGGCCACGGTGCCGGCGGCGCGGCGGCGTAGCGCACCCAGTCGCCGGCGCGCATGGCCGCATCGACACCGGCGCCCAGCGGCAACGCCAGGGCGATCAGCGCGGCGTCGCCATGCGCGCGGCGGCGCGGCTGCAACTGGTACAGCGCGAACAGCGCCAGCGCCGCCGGGCCGGCCCAGGCCAAGCCGTGCGCGGCGCCGACGACGGCGGCCAGCCACAGCCCCTGCAGGGCGAGGTAGTTGATCAGGTTGCTCATGCGTCGCCCGCCAGCGCCGGCGCGAACTGGGCCGGCCGTGCGCGCGGCTTGCTCAGCCACAGGTGCACGTCGCCGATCGAGCGCTCCAGGAAGCCGCCTTCGCAGTAGGCCAGGTAGAACTCCCACATGCGGATGAAGCGTTCGTCGTAGCCGAGCGCGCGCACCTGCGGCAGCCTGGCCATGAAGCGCTCGCGCCAGGCGCGCAGGGTCAGCGCGTAGCTGGGGCCGATGTCTTCCAGGTTGAACAGGCGCAGGTCGCTGGCGCGGCCGATCGCGCCGGTCATCGCCGCCACCGAGGGAATGAAGCTGCCCGGGAAGATATGGCGCTTGATGAAGTCCACCGACTTCAACGCCTGCGCGTAGCGATGATCCTCGATGGTGATGGCCTGGATCAGCGCCTGGCCGTCGTCCTTGAGCAGGCTTCCTACCTTGCCGAAGTAGGTATCCAGGTATTGATGGCCGATCGCCTCGATCATCTCGATCGAGACCAGGCGATCGTAGCGGCCGTCGAGATCGCGGTAGTCGCGCAGCAGCACCTCGACCCGGTCCGACAGCCCGGCGGCCGCGATGCGCTGCCGGGCCAGTTCGTACTGCTCGCGCGAGATGGTGGTGGTGGTGACGCGGCAGCCGTGGTGCTTGGCCGCGTGCAGCGCGAAGCCGCCCCAGCCGGTGCCGATCTCGACCAGGTGGTGGTGCGGCTGCAGGTCGAGCTTGGCGCAGATGCGCTGCAGCTTGCGTTCGGCGGCGCGTTCCAGCGCGGCTTCGCCCAAGGCGGCGTCGGCGTCGCGGAAGATCGCCGAGGAGTACATCAGGTTGCGATCCAGGAACAGCTCGAACAGCTGGTTGCCCAGGTCGTAGTGCGCGGCGATGTTGCGGCGGCTGCCGGCGCGGGTATTGCGCGCGAACGCGTGCAGGCCGCGCATCGCCAGGCCGCCGAGCCGGGCCAGGCCGGTCTCCATCGCGTCCAGGCGGTCGCGGTTGCGCACCAGCAGGCGTACCAGTGCGACCAGGTCGTCGCAGTCCCACAGGCCGTCCATGTACGCCTCGCCGACGCCGACGCTGCCGTTGAGCGCGGCCTGGCGGTAGAAGCGCGGGTCATGGATGCGCAGATGCGCCTGCAGCGTGTCGGCGCCGATGCTGGTATCGCCCAGCGTGGTCAGCGTGCCGGCTTCCTCGATGCGCACCTGGCCCTCGCGCAGGCCATCCAGCGTGGCGAGCAGGCGTTGCCGCAGCAGGCGGTCGAGCCCGCGCAGCGGCGGTGCGGCAGGGGCCAGCGCGGCGGCGGAAGAGGGCGCGTGCGGAGCGTTCATCGGCGTTCTCGCGGAAGGGAGTGGTCGGGGTGGTCGTGCACCGGGTTGCCGCGCAGCCACAGCCGCAGCGCCTGCCAGTGGATCTTGGCCATGACCTGCAGGGTCATCGCCGGATAGCGCAGCAGCGCCTGCGCCAGGCTGGCGCCATCGAGGGCCCGGCGCTCGAGCACCAGGGTGGCATCGAAGCGTCGCCGCGTCGCCGCCGGCGTGGGATCGAGCACGTCCATGTGCACGCGCAGTTGCGCGCCGGGTTCGCTGAAGCGCCAGGCATAGGTGTGCGCCATCGCCATGAACGGCGAGACGTGGAAGCGCTTGGCGAAGCGCCAGGCGTGCGTGGCGCCGTGACTGCGCGCCTCGGCCATCGGCAGCACGTAGGCGTGGCGCTGCCGCCACGGCGTGTTGGTGATCTCGGCGACGATGCTGTGCAGGCGCTGCTGCGCGTCGTGGCAGTAGTAGAACGTGACCGGATTGAAGCAGTGGCCGAAGTAGCGCAGGTGGGTGAGCATGCGCACCGGGCCGAGCGGGCGTTCGCCGGTGTGCTGCTGCACGCGGTCGCGCACCGCCTCGTCCAGCGGCTGTGCGGGGTCGCCCAGGTAGTCGCTGCGGCGGAACTCGGCCAGGTTGCGCCGGTTCACCGACCACAGCCAGCGCCGCGCGAATACCTGCTCCAGTTCGTCCAGGTCCAGGTACAGCAGGAACAGCGGATAGCGGAACGCCAGCGCTTTCGGCGCGTAACGGCGATGCCGCACCCAGCCGGTGTATACCGCGCTGTGCAGGCCATGCAGGGTCGTGCCCGCCGCCGCCGACGTTGTCGAGACGGCGCCAGTCGGCGGGGCGGGCACGGCAGCACGGCGCATCAGCGTCATGACCAGGGTACCCCCAGCGCGGCGGCGACGTCGACCGCGCTGCGCAGGCCGTCCTCGTGGAAGCCGAAGCCCCAGCCAGCGCCGGCGAACCAGGTATTGCGCTGGCCCTGGATCTCGCCCTTGCGCGCCTGCGCCGCCACCGACGCCTGGGTCTGCAGCGGATGCCGGTAGCGCATGCGTCGCAGCACCTTGGCCGGATCGATCGCATCGGTGCGGTTGAGGCTGACAATGAACGGCTGCGGCGCCTGCAGCGACTGCAGTGCGTTCATCCAGTAGCTGACCGTGCACGGCGCGTCCGGATCGGCCGGCACGTGCGCGTTCCAGGCGGCCCAGGCGCGGCGGTCGCGCGGCAGCACGCGCGCGTCGGTGTGCAGCACGGTCTCGTTGTCCTGGTAGCCGATCGCGCCGAGGATCGCGGTTTCCGCGTCGCTGGGGTCGGTCAGCAGGCGCAGCGCGTCGTCGGCGTGGCAGGCCAATACCGCGTGGTCGTATTGCTGGGTGTCGGCATCGCAGGCGATCGCGACGCTGCCGTGGGCCGTGCGCTGCAGCGCGCGCACCGGCGTGCCGAGCCGCTCGCGCACGCGCCAGCGGCTGCGCAGCGCGCGCACGTAGCTGTTGGAGCCGCCGCGCACCACCCGCCACTGCGGGCGGCCGCTGACCTGCAGCATGTGGTGATTGGCCATGAAGCCGATCAGCTGGCGCATCGGGAAATCGAGGATCTGCCGCGACGGCGAGGACCACAGCGCCGAGGCCATCGGCACCAGGTGCGCGTCGCGGAATATCTCGGAGTAGCGGTGGCGCTGCAGGAAGTCGCCGAGGGTGAGCTGCGCCAGCGTGGCGTCGTGCAGCACCTGCGGCGCCTCCCGGTAGAACCGCCGCAGATCGCGCAGCATGCGCCAGAAGCGCGGCGACAGCAGATTGCGGCGCTGGCAGAACAGCCCGTCGAGCGTGCCGGCGTTGTACTCCAGCCCGGTGCGTTCCTCGTGCACCGAGAAGCTCATCGTGGTCGGCTGCGACTCGACCCCGAGCCGCGCGAACAGCGCGCTCAGCAGCGGGTAGTGCTCCGGATTGAACACGATGAAGCCGCTGTCCACCGCGTATTCCGCACCGTCCAGTTCGATCGCATGGGTATGGGTATGGCCGCCGAGATAGTCGGCCGCCTCGTACAGCGTCACCTCGTGGCGCTGCGACAGCAGCCACGCCGCGCCGAGGCCGGCGATCCCCGAGCCCACCACCGCGATCCGGCTCATCGGGCACGCGCCTGCGCACGCACCAGCCCGGCCGGCACCGGCTTGAGCTCGCGGATCACGCGCGTCCACGACAGCGCCTTCAGGCCGTACCAGGTCAGGTCCAGCTCCCACCAGCGGAAACCCTGGCGCGCGGCACCGGGGAAGAAATGGTGGTTGTTGTGCCAGCCTTCGCCGAAGGTCAGCAGCGCCAGCCACAGGTTGTTGCGGCTGTCGTCGCGGGTGTCGAAGCGGCGGCTGCCGAAGCGGTGCGCCAGCGAGTTGATGGTGAAGGTGGCATGGAACAGCGCCACGGTGGAGACGAAGAAGCCCCACACCAGCAACTGCGGGCCGTCGGTGCCGAGCTGCGGCACGTGCTGCTGCAGCCACTCGCCGAGCAGGAACAGCGCCAGCGCCAGCAGCACCGGCAGCAACAGGTCGAAGCGGTCGAGGAAGCGCAGTTCGGGGAAGCGGCGCAGGTCCGGGATCGCCTCCCAGTCGGTGCGGAAGCCGCGCGGAGTCAGGAACCAGCCGCTATGGCTCCACCAGAAGCCGTGCTGGCGCGGCGAATGCGGATCGGCCGGGGTATCGGTATGGCGATGGTGGTTGCGGTGGTGGGCGGCCCACCACAGCGGCCCGCGCTGCACGCAGGTGGCGCCGATCGCGGCGAACAGGAACTGCACCGGGCGCGAGGTCTTGAACGCGCGGTGCGCGAAATAGCGGTGGTAGAAGCCGGTGAGCGCGAACATGCGCACGGCGTACATCGCAACCGCCATGCCGACGGCGAACCACGACACGCCGACCCAGAACACGCTCAGGCACGCCAGGTGCAGGCCGATGTAGGGCGCGGCACGCAGCCAGTCGATGCGGTCGGCACGCGCCGGATCCAGCTCGATCTCGGCACTGGTGTCGAACCACCGCCGCAAGGTGCGCAGGATGCGGCCACGCGCGGCAGGTGGCGTTGTGGAAGGGCTGGGTTCCGGAACGGGACTCGGCACAAGCGCGTCTCATTGGGGGACTTGGGAGCGATACGGGCGAAACCGGAACACGGATGCACCCGCGTCGCATTTCCCCTGCACGGCTGCGGGCGCGGCATGGCGGCCACGACGGCGCAGCGCAGGCGTCGCACGAATCGGAAGATCTGGCTGTCGTGCGGATGCGCGATGGCGGCGGGGATGTTGCCTGCGCACGAGTGGTGGGCGGGTGAATGCGCGACCGGTTCTTGTAGACGAGCGCGGCATAGCCTGACCGCGGCCCGATCTCTCCGCGGCGCGTGCAAGGTACGTGGTGCACTGCCCCTCTCCCATCGGGAGAGGGGTTGGGGTGAGGGTACGGAGCGAAGCCCTCGCGTATCCAACTTGCGCTAGCGGACGCTGTACGAGGCTTCGCCCGGACCCTCATCCGCCCCTTCGGGGCACCTTCTCCCGACGGGAGAAGGGGATCCATGGTCCCGATGGGAGAAGGGGTGTCTACGGCGCCAGCTGCAGCGTGCTGATGCCGCCCTTGGCCACGACCGGACCGGTGGCGACGCCGCCGGGCGCGCCGCCGGGCGGTTCCATGGTCACCGCCAGCACCGCGCCGTCGCTGAGCATGGGCATCAGCGCATCGGGGATGCGCGCCACGCGCGCCTTGGCCTCGTCGAACACACCCATCGAGCGCGCCTTGCCGTCGGCCGGGATCAGCCACAGTTCGGGCACGCGCGCACTGTCGTGGGTGCCGCCCAGCGGGGTGAGGGTGATGCTGCGCTTGTCGGCGTCCATCAGCGCCACGTAGCCGGGCTTGCCGTCGTCCTGCATCAGCGTGGAGGTCATCGCGATGCCGCTGGGCTTGGGCGTGGTGGTAGTGGCGACCGGCGGGGGCTGCGCGGCCGGCGGCGGTACCGGCGCACGTGCCAGCAGCAGCGCCATCAGGCAGGCCGTGGCGGTGGCGAAGCCGCCGGCGCTGAGCCAGCGCCAGGTCCGCACACTGTCCCAGAACCCGGGTGCGGCGGCGCGCGGGCGCGGCGCCGGCGCATCCAGGCCCAGCGAGGCGCGGATGCGCACCCACACGCGCTCGGGCACCGCCACCGGGGCGATCTCATCGGCCAGCGGCATCAGGTGTTGCTGCCATTGCAGCACGGCCGCGGCGAATTCGCGGTCGCTGTCGATGCGTGCTTCGGCGGCGCGGCGTTCCTGCGCGTCGAGCACGCCGAGCACGTACTCGCCGGCCAGCACGTCGCGCGGCGGCGGGGTTTCCTGTGGATCGGGCACGGAGGCGTTCATCGTTCCAGGCACGCTTTCAGTTTGGCCAGGCCACGGCGGATCCAGCTCTTGATCGTGCCCAATGGCGTGCCGCTGCGCTGGGCCAGTTCTTCGTAAGTGATGCCTTCGAAGAACGCGGTACGGATCAAGTCGCCGCGCGGCGGCTCCAGTTCGCCCATGCACACGTCCAGGCGCCGCCCGGCCACCCGCCACTCGGTGTCGGCGAGCGGATCGCGGCCTTCGTCCTGCAGTTCACCGGCGTCGTCCAGCGCCACCGACTGCCGCGCCGGTGCGCGTGCGCGCAGATGGTCGATGGCCTTGTTGCGGGCGATCATGGTCAGCCAGGTCAGGCCGCGCGCGCGCTGCGGGTCGAACTGCGCCGCCTTGCGCCAGACCGAGGAGAACACTTCCTGCAGCACGTCCTCGGCTTCGCCGCGCTGCGGCACGATGCGCAGGCACACGCCGAACAGGCGCGAGGACGTGGTGCGGTACAGGCGTTCGAACGCGGCGCTGTCGCCGGTGGCGGTGGCCACCAGCAATTGTCCTGCTTCGTCGTGATCGGGCGACTCGGTCATGCCGGGAGACGGTGGCGAAGGTCGGCGCGATGCTACAGGCTTTCGCCGCGGCCGTCGCTCAGACGTGCTGGCGCCGCCACAGGATGAGAGCGGCGAGCAGCAGGACGATCTCGAACGCGGCCAGGCCGGTCGTGGTCGGGCCCACCGGCCACAGCCGCAGCAGGCTGGCGCTGCGGTAGAGCACGATGGGCACGTAGAACGCCAGCGCCAGGAGCAGGCCGGTGCGCAACTGCCCGGTGCGGGCGAAGTAGCCGAACAGGAAGGCCATACCCAATTGCAGGCCGCCGTAGATGACCAGGTATTCGGACTGGCCGGAGCGGTCCAGGCCGATATAGCCCACCGCGGCGGCGGTCTGCGCCGGCAGCAGCGTGCACCAGACGGCCAGGAGCGCGTAGAGCGCGGCGTTGAACCACAGGTAGGCCTTGGCCATGAGGTGTCCTCGTCGATGCGCGGGCGATGCGCAGGCATGGTTGTAGCGGGTGCGGCGATGGCCGGCGTGAATGCGCTGGCGGCGCGGCTCAGCGCGCGCTGCATTGCGCGACCAACGGTTGCTGCAGCGCCTGCTCCCAGGCGCCATCGTCGGCCTGGCCGCGCAGGCGTTCGGGAAATTCGATGCGCACGCTCGGGTAGCGGCCGCGCGCGTCGCGGATGTTGCCGACGCCGCGGAACTCGCGCAGGCGCCGATCCTGGCGCGTGTAGGCGACGCTGAGGTCGGGCAGCAGCGTGCCGTACCAGGCGGCCAGGCTCAGGGTGTAGCGCTGCACTTCGGCATCGGCAGGGCCGGGGGTGATGCGGAAGTCGAGCGTGCGCAGTTCGCTGGGCAGCACGAAGGCGATGCGCTGCGGTCCGCCGCTGCCCAGGCTGTCCCAGCGCTGGCGCAGATAGGCGTCGAAACCGGCGTCGATCACCTGCGCCTCGGTGCTCTTGGGCAGCGGCGCGCGGCGTTCGGCCTGACCCTTGGCCTGACTGAACATCTCGCGCCCACTGCCGCTGCGGCGCACACCCTCGCGGTAGCCGCTGCGCGCATCGACCAGTTCGAAGTCCGGCGCGGCGCTGCCGTCGTCCACGCGCTTGCGCGCGAACGCGGCGCCGTCGGTGCACTGGTACAGCACCAGGCGCGCGCCATCCTCGCGGACCCAGTGGCTTTCGCGGTACAGCACCTGTTTGCCATCGGCGGCATAGGCGATGCCCTCGTAGTGCAGCATCGCCCGCGCAGGCGCGGCGGCGACCAGGGCGGCGGCGCCGAGGGCCAGGGCCAGCGGCAGGTGCGCTCGAATGAGCGGGAAGGCGGCGGTCGACGTCGGCATGCACGGCGCTCCGGTGGGATGACACCAGGACATACGCGGCGGGTGCCGATCCGGATGCGCAGGCCGTGGCGGCCGCGCTGAAGCGGCTGTCTCAGCGCAGGACGATGCAGTCCACCGGACAGGCCGGCAGGCACAGTGCGCAGCCGGTGCACAAGGGCGCCAGCACCGTGTGCATGTGCTTGGCGCCGCCGACGATGGCATCCACCGGGCAGGCCTGGATGCACTTGGTGCAGCCGATGCAGTCGGCTTCCACCACCCATGCCACCTGCGGCGGCGTGTGGGTGCCGCGGCTGCGGTCGTAGGGCAGGGCAGGAACGCCGAGCACCCGCGCCAGGGCGCGCGCGCCGGCGTCGCCGCCGGGCGGGCAGCGGTCCACCTGCGCCGTGCCGGCGGCCATCGCCTCGGCATAGGGACGACAGCCGTCGAACCCACACTGGCCGCATTGGGTCTGCGGCAGCAGGCGATCGAGACGTTCGAGCAGCGGGGCGTGGGCGGGCGTCATGGCGGAGGCGGCGCGCGGCAGCGCCGCGGGGACTACAGAGCGAAGAAGATGCATCGGCGTGGTCAGCCCGCACAGTGTAACGCGGTGCCCATGTTCGCCCGACGGCGCCGCATCGGGCAGTGTCGTCGGCTCAGGCGATCCGGCGCCCGCAGTACCAGCGTTCGTGCGCCAGTGCCAGCATCGGCCGATCCTCGCGACTGTCGCCGTACGCATGGATGCGCCGATAAGCGTTCAGGTCGTACTGCATGCGGATCAGCGCGGCCTTGCGAGGGCCGCAGTCGCCGTGGCGATAGCGGCCGGTCAGGCGCCCATCCTGCACTTCCAGATGGTTGCAGATCAGGTCCAGCCCATGTTGCGTGCACCAGGGCCGCAGATACAGATCCAGCGAACCGGAGACCAGCACCACGCTGTGCCCCTGGGCCTGGTGCCAGGCGATCCGCTGCATCATGTCCGGTCGCAGCAGCGGCGGCAGCGCCTGCTGCGCATAGTGCTCGGCCTCGCGGGCGATCTCGTCTGCATCGCGGCCGGCGAACACCAGCCGGGTGACCCGCGTGCGCAACGTCGCCGCCGACACCAGGCCCAGCCGATAGCCGGCCAGCCACGGCCCGACCGCCCAGCGCGCCCGCGCCTGCTGCGCCGGCGTGGCCACACGGTGCAGGAATCCCGAATAGGTATCGGCGGTGGTGACCGTGTGGTCGAAGTCGAAGAGGGCCAAGTCCATGGGAATGGGGAATGGGGAAACGGGAATCGTAAAAGCGGGTCTGGCGGCGGGCTGCAGCTCTGTGATTCCCGATTCCCTATTTTCCTTTCCCGGCCTTACCGCACCGGCATGCCCGGCTGCGCGCCGCTGTCGGCGTCGAGCAGGGCCAGGGCGCCGCCGTCGAAGCCGGCCGACAGGATCATGCCTTCGCTGAGGCCGAAGCGCATCTTGCGCGGGGCCAGGTTGGCGATGAACACCACGCTGCGGCCGACCAGCTTCTCCGGCTCGCCGTAGCTGCCGCGGATGCCGGAGAAGATCTGCCGCTTGCCCAGCTCGCCGGCGTCCAGTTCGAAGCGCAGGAGCTTGTCCGAGCCTTCGACGAACTCGCAGGCCAGCACCTTGCCGATGCGCAGGTCGAGCTTGGCGAAGTCGTCGATGCCGATGTGGCCGGGATTGGGGATTGGGGATTGGGGATTGGTGGCGGCCTTCGCTTCCTGCTTGGCGGGGGGCGCGGCAGTTGGAGTGGGGGCGAGGCTGTCCTTGGAGGCGTCGGTCATGGCGTCGAGCAGCTTGGGGTCGATACGGGTGAACAGGGGGGCGTACGGTTGGATCACGTGCGCCAGCAGCGGGGCGTCGAGGTCTTCCCAGGCGCCGAGCGGGGCCGACAGGAACGCCTCGGCCTCGGCGCAGGTGCGCGGCAGCACCGGCTTGAGCGCGGCGGCCAGCACCCGGAACAGGTTCAGGCCCTGCGTGCACACGGCCTGCAGTTGCGCTTCGGCGCCGTCCTGCTTGGCCAGCACCCAGGGCTTGTGTTCGTCGATGTACTTGTTGGCCTCGTCGGCCAGGGCCATGGTCTGGCGGATCGCGCTGGCCGGGTCGTTGCGCTCGTAGGCCTCGCGGATCGGCGCCAGCGCGGCGACGAAGCGCGCGTACTGCGCCGCATCCGGCAGCGCGTCGGCGAGCGTGCCGCCGAAGCGCTTGTCGATGAAGCCTGCGCAGCGGCTGGCCAGGTTGACGAACTTGCCGACCAGGTCCGCGTTGACCCGCGCCACGAAGTCGCCCAGGTTCAGGTCGAGATCGTCGACGCCGCCGGAGGACTTGGCCGCGAAGTAGTAGCGCAGCGCTTCCGGCTCCAGGCCCACGTCCAGGTAGGTGCGGGCCATGACGAAGGTGCCGCGCGACTTGGACATCTTGGCGCCGTCGACGGTCAGGTAGCCGTTGACGTGCAGCCGGGTCGGCGCGCGGTGCCCGGTGCCGTGCAGCACCGCCGGCCAGAACAGGCCGTGGAAGTTGACGATGTCCTTGCCGATGAAGTGGTGCAGTTCGGTGGCGGTGCCGGCGGCCAGATGCGGCTCGAACACTTCGCCCAGGCTCGCGCACAGGGTCTGGAAGCTGCTCAGGTAGCCGATCGGCGCGTCCAGCCACACGTAGAAATACTTGCCCGGCTGGCCGGGGATCTGGAAGCCGAAGTAGGGCGCGTCGCGGGAGATGTCCCAGGCGCGCAGGCCGCCTTCGCTGTCCAGCCATTCCATCAGCTTGGCCTTGACCCCGGGCAGGGCGACGTCGCCGGCCAGCCACTGCCGCAGGAAGCCGTCGAAGCGGCCGACCTCGAAGAAGAAGTGCTCCGAATCGCGCAGCTCCGGCGTGGCGCCGGAGATCACCGACTTGGGCTCCTTCAGCTCGGTCGGGGAATAGGTGGCGCCGCAGACCTCGCAGTTGTCGCCGTACTGGTCGGCGCTGCCGCAGTTCGGGCAGATGCCCTTGATGTAGCGGTCGGGCAGGAACATGCCCTTGGCCGGGTCGTAGAACTGCGCCACCGAGCGCCGCGCGATGTGGCCGCCGGCGTCGAGCTTGGCGTAGAACGCCTCGGTCAGGGCGCGGTTGGCGTCCGAGTTGGTCGAGTCGTAATGGTCGAAGGCCACGCCGAACGCGGCGAAATCGCGCTCGTGGCTGGCCTGGATGGCGGCGATGAAGCTCTCCGGGGTGACCCCGGCCTTCTCGGCGGCAAGCATGATCGGCGTGCCGTGGGTGTCGTCGGCGCACACGAACCAGGTGCGGTCGCCGCGCAGCCGCCGCGCGCGCACCCAGATGTCGGCCTGGATGTAGCCGACCAGATGCCCCAGATGCAGCGGTCCGTTGGCATAGGGCAGGGCGGTGGTGACGAGAGCGGTGGTCATGGCGGCCGGCGTTTCTGGGGGCCGGGGATTATTGCATGGAGCGGGGAATGGGGAATTGGGAATGGGGAATCGCAAGAGCGGTGGCCTGCGAACTGATTGGCAACGAAAAAGGCGCCTTTGCAGGCGCCTTGTCGGAGTGGGGCGGCATCAGGCCGGCAGATGCCGCTTTTTACGATTCCCGATTCTCTACTCCCGATTCCCGGCTTCCGTCACTCCCTGATCCAGGTCTGCGTCCGCCCCAGCGCCTCGATGCCGATGTAGCCGCGCATCTGCAGCTTCTTGCCGCCGTCGGTCAGGGTGACCTTGGCCTTGTAGGTCTTGCCCTTGGCCGGGTCCAGCACCGAGCCGCCGTCCCATACCGCGGTGCCGTCGGGCTTGAGGCCCCACAGGATTGTCATGCCCTTGATCGGCTTGCCCTTGCGCTCGCCGTCGCACTTGTCGCACATCGGGTTGGGGCCGTGGTTGGACTGCAGGATCTCGACCACCTTGCCGCTCAGTGTGCCGTTGGCGGCCTGTTCGATCTGCACGATCGACTTGGGCTTGCCGGTTTCGTCGTCGATGGTCTGCCAGCGGCCGACCGGCGAGGTGTCGGCGGCGTGCGCCATGAATGCCGCCGCGCTCAGCGGCAGGGCCAGCATCAGGGTCTTGAAGGTCGTGCGCATGTTCCCCTCCCGAGGGATGTCCGGTGCGGCCGGCGCGATGCCGGCCTGATCCGACTGTATACCCAAGCGTATGGTGCTGGGAATCCGCACTGCGGCATGCGGTTCAGCGTGGCCGGCGGTGGGCGTTCAGCCGCTTTCGTACAGTTCCAGCGGCAGGTCGTCGGGATCGGCGAAGAAGGTGAAGCGGCGGCCGGTGTACTCGTCCACACGCATCGGTTCGACCTCCACGCCGTGCGCCTTCAGGTGCGCGACGGCGGCGTCCAGGTCGCGCACGCGCAGCGCCAGGTGGCGCAGCCCACAGGCTTCCGGGCGGCTCGGTCGCGGCGGTGGGGTCGGGAACGAGAACAGTTCGAGCTGGCTGCCGTCGGGCAGGGCCAGGTCAAGCTTCCAGGAGTCGCGGGTTTCGCGATACACCTCGGCGATCACCGGTAGGCCGAGGAGGCGGCAGTAGAAGTCCTTGGAGCGCGCGTAGTCGGAGGCGATGATCGCCACGTGGTGCAGGCCATCGAGGGTCAGGCTCATCGGCACAGCGCCTGTCCGAATTGCAGCAGATGGCCGTCCGGATCGCGGATCGCGAATTCGCGCATGCCGTAGTCGAAGTCTTGCAACGGATAGACGATGTGCCCATGCGGATGCAGCCGCTGCCACCAGGCATCGACCTCGTCGGTGCGGAAGTACAGCGAGCAGGCGGCGCTGGCAATGGAGGTGTCGGCCTCTGTGTGGTGCGCAGCCAGCATCAGTGCCAGCGGGCCGTGCCGCAGCGACACCCAGCCCGTCGCCACTGCACCGCCATCGAGGCGAAACGCCAGGGTTTCGGTATAGAACGCCAGTGCCGTAGTCAGGTCGGCACAGCGCAGCATTGGGGTCAAAGAAGTGAAGGTCATGGGTTGACCCGGCGCGAGCGAGGGAAGCGATCCATCTGCGGAGGATAGCGCAGCGTCGCGACCGTGCCGCCGCCGTCTGCGACACTGCGCATTCCATCGCTGCGAGGCCGCGCCATGCCGCACAACCCGTTTGCCGCGCTGCTGGCCGAGGACCGGTGCCTGGTGCTCGATGGCGCGTTGGCCACCGAGCTGGAACGGCGCGGCTGCGATCTGCGCGATCCGCTGTGGTCGGCGAAGATCCTGCTGGAACAGCCGGACCTGATCCGCCAAGTGCACCAGGATTATTTCGCCGCCGGTGCGCAGTGCGCGATCACCGCCAGCTACCAGGCCACGCCGCAGGGCTTCGCTGCGCGCGGGATCGACCTCGCGCACTCGCATCGCTTGATCGCACGCAGCGTCGAACTGGCGCAACAGGCAAGGCAGGCGCATCTCGCGCGGCATCCGCAGGCGGATGCCTTGCTAGTCGCCGGCTCGGTCGGTCCGTATGGCGCCTATCTGGCCGACGGGTCCGAATACCGTGGCGACTATGCGCTGACGCCGGCGCGAATGCGCGACTTCCATCGTCCGCGCATCGCGTCCCTGGTCGCGGCCGGTGTGGAGTTGCTGGCCTGCGAAACGCAGCCGTCGTTGGCCGAAATGGCGGCCTTGCTGCAGGTGCTGGAGGAGTTTCCTGGGGTTGTCGCCTGGTTCGCCTGCACCCTGCGCGATGCTGCGCACCTCAGCGACGGCACGCCGTTGCGCGAGGTGGTGGCGTTGCTCGACGGCCACCCGCAGGTGGTCGCGCTCGGCGTCAACTGCGTCGCGCCGTCGCTGGCTACTGCGGCGTTGCGTCATCTGGCGACGCTGACGCGGTTGCCGCTGGTGGTGTATCCGAACGCGGGCGAGCGCTACGACGCCGAGCGCAAATGCTGGCAGGCCGACAGCGCCGATGCCGGCGGCCTGGTCGACCACCTCGCCGCCTGGCGTGCGGCCGGCGCCCGCCTGATCGGCGGCTGCTGCCGCACCACGCCGCAGGACATCGCGCAGCTGGCACGGCGTCTGGCATCGTCGTAGAGGAGGGGGCGCTCGCCTTGCACGCGACTGCACGATGGCTTCGCCGTCGGTTTTCAGTGGGTGTCGGCGCTGATCGATCGCCTTGGCCGTTTGTGGGAGGGACTTCAGTCCCGACGCCCTTCACTGCAACGCGTCGGGACTGAAGTCCCTCCCACAAGGGGTTCACAACTGGTGTGCGATCCGCACCGAGTGGAATGGGCGCAACGGGACGGCGATTGCATCAACGGGATGTCGCTGTAGTTCCCACTACTGTCGCGCTGCACTTGCAGCAGCCGGCATGCCAGCGAGCTGCACTGTGGGAGGGACTTCAGTCCCGACGCCCTTCACTACAACGCGTCGGGACTGAAGTCCCTCCCACAATGGGTTCGTGCGCGCTCATGTCCTGGTGGAACTGGCATGCTATCTGCCTCCGTGCGGCTGCTGCTTTCCCTTAGGGGCGGCTTCAGCCGCGACCGGGCTTCACCAGGAAGGCCCCATCGCGGCTGAAGCCGCTCCTGCAGCGATCCCGCGACGCCTCAGGTCGCATGTTCCGCGGGAGTAGCGGCTTCCCGCTCACCCCTTCTTCTTGCTCGCCACCCAGCGCTCGATCTTTTCCTGCAGCACGTTCAGCGGTACCGAGCCATCCTTCAGCACTTCGGCGTGGAATTCGCGGATATCGAACTTGTCGCCGAGTTGCGCGCGGGCGTAGTCGCGCAGTTGCATGATCTTCATCTCGCCGATCTTGTAGGACAGCGCCTGGCCGGGGATGGCCATGTAGCGCTCGGCCTCGGCTTCGGCGTCGGTGCGGCTGGTGGCCGAGTTCTGCAGCATGTAGTCGATCACCTGCTCGCGGGTCCAGCCCTTGCTGTGCAGGCCGGTGTCCACCACCAGGCGGATCGCGCGCCACAGCTCGTTCTGCAGGTAGCCGAAATAGTTGTAGGGATCCTGGTACAGGCCCAGGTCCTTGCCCAGCGATTCGGCGTACAGGCCCCAGCCTTCGATGAAGGCGGTCTCGCCGCCGAAGCGGCGGAACTTGGGCAGGTTGGTCAGCTCCTGCTGCAGGCCGAGCTGGAAGTGGTGGCCGGGAATGGCCTCGTGCAGGTACAGGTCTTCCGCATCCCAGGTCTTGCGGCTGGGCAGGTCGTAGGTGTTGACGTAGAAGATGCCGGGGCGGCCATCCTCGCTGGGACGCATGTACGAGCCGCTGGCGGCCGACTGCGCGCGGTAAGGCTCCACCGGGCGGATCTCGAACGCGGCCTTGGGCTTGAGCGAGAACATGCGCGGCACAACCGCGTCGACCCGGCCTTCCAGGCCGCGGTAGTAGCTCAGCAGCTCGTCCTCGCTCTTGAAGGTGAAGCGCTTGTCGGTCTGCATGAACTTGAAGAACTTCTGCATCGAGCCGCGGAAGCGCACCTGCTTCATCACCGCCTGGATCTGGCCCTGGATGCGCGCCACCTCGTCCAGGCCGATCTGGTGGATCTGGGCGGGGGTCAGGTCGGTGGTGGTGCTCTGGCGCACGTTCCAGGCGTACCAGGCATCGCCGCCGGGCAGGGCGCCGATGCCGGCGGTATTGCGCGTGGCCGGCAGATATTCGGTGGCGATGAAGCCGCGCAGCGCGCGGTAGGCGGGCATGATCCGGTACTCGATCATGCGCTTGTATTCGGCGGTGATGCGCTGCTTCTCGGCCTCCGGAATGTCCGCCGGCAGGTTGCGCACCGGGCCCCAGAACAGGCTCTCCTCGGCGGTGGGCTTGATGATCGCATCCAACTGCGGCAGCACCTTCTCCATCAGCGCGCGCGGCTGCACCACGCCGGCCTTCATGCCTTCGCGCATGTTGGCGATGGCCTGGTCGAACAGCGCCGGGATGCCGAGCGCGCGCCGCGACCAGTTGTCGTAATCCTTGACCGTGCGGAACGGCTGCGCGCCGGTGCCGGAGCCGAGCATCACCATGATGCTGCCGACGTTGTAGAACTGGTTCACCGGCTGCATCCAGCTCGGGTACTTCTCCGCCTCCAGCGCGTTGCGCGCGTCGCCGACGAAGATCTCGTAGCTGAGCAGGTCCTGGCCGCTGAGGCCGTCCTTGCCGATCGCCTCGGCCTTGCCCAGCCACTCCACGGTGAAGTCGTGCGACTGCTGGCGGAACGCGGCCGAGAGGAAGTTCGGCAACTGGTCGTTGTAGCGGCTGTCGCCCTGGAAGGTCGCCTGCAGCGGATTGAGCTTGAGCGAGGCTTCCCAGTAGTCGTCGTACAGCCGGTTCAGCTGTTGCGCCTTGGTCAGCACCACCGGGGCCGGCGCCGGCCGCGCCTTGCGGGCCTTGCTCGCCTTGGCGCGGGTCTGCGCGGTGGTCTGCTTGGTGGTCTTCTTCTTGGCCGCGTCCGCCGGGGCCGCCAGCGACAGGCTCAGGGCGGTGGCGATGGCCAGGGACAGCAGGCGGGAAAAGCGGGGCGGCATTGCGGGCTCCAACGACAAGCGAGCGGGGAGCTTGCCCGATCCGCACCGCCGAGGCCACCCATGGCGGCTGCCTGCGGGCGCCCACCGCCCTGTCGCGGGCGGGCGCCGTGTCGCGACGGGCCAGGCGGCAGCGGCCTCTGCGGCGCTGCACGATGGCCGCGCGCAAGCGCGTGCGGTGCGCTCGCGCGTGTGCCGGCGTTCAGTCGGCGGCGGCTTCCTCGCGCAGTTGTTCGGCGCGTTCGGGGGTCAGATAGTCGGTGATCAGCCGCCGCATCAGGTACAGCAGCGGGATCAGCAGCACCGCCAGCAGCATCTTGCAGATGTAGTTCAGCGTGCTCACCGCCAGGAACAGCTGCATCGACCAGTGCTGCGGGCCGAGCACGAAGGCGATGTAGATCACCACGAAGCTGTCGATCAGCTGCGAGACCGCGGTGGAGCCGGTGGCGCGCAGCCACACGTGCTTCTCCCCGGTCACGTTGCGGATGCGGTGGAACACCGCCACGTCGATCAGCTGGCCGGCCATGAATGCGACCAGCGAGCCGGCGATGGTCCACATGCCCTGGCCGAACACCGCGGCGAACGCGGCCTGGTAGTCGGGCACGCCCTGGTGTTGCGCCGCGGTGACCCAGAAGCCGGCTGGGGCCAGCGCGATCGCGGCGAAGGCGAACAGGAAGCCGTAGCCGATCAGCCCCACCGCCAGCCAGGAGATGAAGCGCACGCCGCGGCGGCCGAAGAACTCGTTGATGGTGTCGGTGAGGATGAACACCAGCGGCCACAGCAGGGTACCGGCGGTGAAGTTCATCGAGCCCGTCTGCCCGAACAGGTTCCAGTTCAGCGGCGCGATGCCCAGGGTGTCTTCCAGGGCGAAGATCTTGACCCCGATGAACTCGGCCAGCGCGGCGTTGACGCAGAAGAACGCCGCCAGGGCGATGAACAGCCGGACCGCGCGATCGTCGAGCGTGCCGCGGCGCATCGGCGTCAGCGGTCCACGGTGCGGGTGAAGGGCACGCTCTCCGGCGACACCGCGCCGCCGGAGATGATGAAGCTCATGGCCTGGTCCACGCTCCAGTCGGTGGGCGTGAGCAGTTCCACCGGCACGATTTCCAGGTAGCCGGAGGTCGGGTTGGGCGTGGTCGGCACGTACACCGCGGCCAGCTCGCGGCCGGTGCCGTGTTCCTTGATCACCCGCGTGACCAGGCCCACCGACTTCATGTCCCGGTGCGGGAAGTCGATCAGCACCACGCGCTGGGTGCTGCCGGGCTGGGTCTGCAGGATGTCCACCAGCTTGCGCACGCTGTCGTAGACCACGCTGGCCAGCGGGATGCGGCGCATCACGGCCTCGAACCAGCGCAGCAGGCGCTGGCCGATCATGCGCCGGCTGAGGATGCCGACCAGCAGGATCACCGCCAGGGTGGCGATCAGGGCGATGGTGTTCTGCACCCATTGCGCGGTGGCCCAGCCCAGCTCGCGCGGGAACGAGGCGGCGATGCGCACCGACAGCGGCACCACCCAGGGGCTGCTGATGCCCGAGAGCAGCACGAACACGAACTTGACCACCACCCAGGTCAGCCAGATCGGCAACAGGGTCAGCAGGCCGGTGAAGAACAGCCGTTGCAGGGACGGGCGGGGGGCGGGAGCGGAGAGATCGGGCGACATCCGCGTAGTGTAGCGGCGCGTGATGGCCGTTGGTGCGGCGCCGCATGGTCTCGTGGCGCGGCCGTGCAGCTGCGATTGGGCCGGGGCCCGCCCATGCGGCCCGCCTCGCGACGCCGCGCACGCTGACGGCGCGGTCGGTATCGCAAGCGATGTGTGTCGGCCTGCGTGGAGGCGGCGCCGGCCTTGGCGAACCCGCGGGCGGCAGGCGCGCTAACGCGGCGGCTTGCGCTTGACGTACAGCTGCTTGCGCGTCCGCGCCACCACCTCGCCCTGGGCGTCGACGACGTCGGTCTCGAACCAGCGCAGATGCTTGTCGCCGCTGGCGGTGGCCGCGCGCAGTTCGTCCAGCAGCGCCTGGTCCAGGTCGAACTGCGCGCTGACCGTGCCGCGGCCCGGGCGTACGAACTCGATGCTGCCGGCCTTGTCCCAGACGTAGTAGTCGCGCCCCAGGTTCTGCATGGTCAGCAGCATCCAGAACGGATCGGTCATGGCGAACAGGCTGCCGCCGAAATGGGTGCCCACGTAGTTGCGGTTCCACGGGCGCATGCGCAGTTCGACGCGGGCGTGGCGGTAGTCCGCGCTCAGTTCGGTCACATGGATGCCGGCGCACAGGAACGGCGGCCACAGGTTCAGGCCCAGGCGGAACAGCGATGGCTTCATTGCGCGGCAGTGGGTGGATCGGAGTGCGGCAGGTTACCAGACGCATGCGTATGGTGTGCTGGTGTCGCGTCGCTGAGCGCGTAGCCGTCGCGTCCGTCGCGCTTGACCCGGTACAGCGCCGCGTCGGCGGATTCGAAGAACGCGCGCTCCGACGTGAGCGCTGTCGCGGTGGCGCTGTGCACGCCCAGGCTCGCAGTGATGGCGACGCTGCCGTTCGGCGCGCGCAGCGACAGCCCGCGGATCTCCTCGACCAGCGCCGCGGCGATGCGGCTGGCATCGGCGGCATCGGTGGCGGGCAGGATCATGGCGAACTCGTCGCCGCCAAAGCGCGCGGCGACCTCGCGCGGATGTCGCGCATGCCGCGCCACCGCGGCGGCCACCAGCTTCAGCGCGCGGTCGCCGGTGCGATGGCCCAGGGTGTCGTTGTAGCGCTTGAAATGATCCACATCGACGATGATCAGCGTCAGCGGCCGGCCGCTGCGCCGCGCCTCGTCCAGCGCCTGGGCGAACGCCTGTTCGAAGCCGTGGCGGTTCACCAGCCCGGTCAGGGCGTCGCGATGCGCCTGGCGGCGCCAGCGTGCCGCGTGCAGGCACAACTGACCGGCGGCGACGATGGCCAGGGCGAGCAGGGCCGCCCCTGGCGCGAACCAGCGGCTGCCGAGCAGCAGCCACAGCAGGCTGCCGCCGGCGACCACCGCCATGCTCGCCAGCGGCACCAGCCAGCGCCGTCGGCGCCCACCGGCGCACTGCGTGCCCAGGCAGGCCAGCAGCACCAGCAGCGTCGACCCGGCCACCTGGGCAGTGCGCGACGACGGCAGGATCGGGTCGCCGCGCAACAGCATCGCCGCGACGTTGGCCTGGTATTCGGGCGCGCTCATCCAGCGCGCATCGGACATCGGCGTCATCACCCGCTGCCCCAGACCGGTGGCGGTGACGCCGACGATCGCCAGGCGTCCGCGCAGCGACTGCGGCGGAATCCGGCCCTGCACGACGTCGACGTAGGACACCTGCGCGAACGCTGCCGACGGCGCGGCGAAACGCAGGCCGACGTAGTCCGCGCGATGCCAGGCATAGGGTGCGTCGGTGGTGGCCGGCGCCGGCGGCAGCGCGCGGCCGGTGAGGGCCGCGGCCAGCGCCGGCCAGTGCGCACTGCCGAGCCCGGCGCGCAGGTAGACGCCGCGCGCGATGCCGTCGGCATCGACGGCGAGGTCGGTGTGCGCCAGCGCCGCCGCGGCGGTGGCGATGGCGGGGATCGGCAGCAGCTCCTGCGGCATGTCCGCACCGCTGGCGCTGCCGATCACCGGCAGCACGGTGCGGCCATTGCGCCGCAGCGCCGCGGCCAGGCGCGCATCGTCGTCGGCGTGTTGCAGGTCGGGTTCGCTGAACAGCAGATCCAGCGCCACCCGCTCGGTGCCCGCTGCGCTGAGCCGGTCGAGCAGGCGCGCGTGCAGGTCGCGTCGCCATGGCCACTGGCCGAGTGCCTGCAGGCTGCGGTCGTCGATGGCGATCAGCAGCATGCGCGGATCGGCCGGACGCGGCGCCTGCGCGATTGCCGCGTCGTACAGCGCGTTGTCCAGTCGCCCGGTGACATCGCCCAGGCTCAGTGCCGCGGCCAGTGCGGCTGCGACGAGCGCCACCAGCACGTGTCGCAGCAGCGTGGCGTTCACAACGCCAGCCACAGCAGCAGCGCGCCGCCGGCCATGCCGAGTTTGCAGTAGCGGCAGGGCAGGTCCAGCGTCTGCGGCGTCGAGAACGGCGCGGCCTCGCCGTCGGCGTCCAGGGTCTGGATACGCACGTACCAGGTGCCGCGGCGCGGCCGCGGCAGCGCGACCTGCGGCTGGGTCACGGTGCGTTCGAGCAGGTCGCGGCGGAACGCAGGATCGCGCGCCAGCTGCACCCGGTAATGGTGTGCGTCCGGATCCGGCTGCCAGCGCAGGGTCAGCGTGCTGCGCTCGGCCTGCGCCGGCGCCAGGCCGGGATCGACCGGCGTATCGCTGAGATGCAGCGTCAGCGCCTGCCCGAACGGGCCTTGCCGGCCTTGCGCATCGCGCGAGGCGAGGCGCCAGAAGTAGGTGCCGGGCGGCAGGGGCTGCGGCGCGCGCAGATGGGTCGCGTCGGTCTGCTGCTCCAGCAGCAGGTCCTGGAACTGCGCATCGCGCGCCACTTGCAGCACGCTGCTGGTCGCCTCCGGGTTGCGGGTCCAGGCGAAGCGCGGCCGCGCGATGCGCAGTTGCTGCTCGTGCAGCGGCTGCACGGTCAGCGGCGGCAGCGGCGTGGCCGAGACCTGCAGCGGCTGCTCGGCGTCCTCGCCTTCCACGCCGGTGGCGGTGACGCCGCGCAGCAGCAGCCGCAGGTCGCCGGCCGGCAGCGCGTCCAGCGCCAGTGCGGTGGCCTCGGTTTCCTGGGCGAAGCGCAGCACCTCGCGTTGCTGCGCGTCCACCGCCTCGAGGCGGTAGTGGCTGGCGCCGGCCAGCGGCGCCCAGGCGAGCAGGTAGGGCGGGCGCTGCAGCCGACTGTGCGCCAGGTCCAGGATCGGCGCCGGCAGCAGCGCTTCCTGCCGCGGCGCCGAGCCGGTGGCGACCCGCGCCGCCTCGCCTGGCTGCAGCAGGCGCTGGCCGCCCTGGCCGGCGACGCGCACCGCGCCCTGCAGCACCTCGGTGCTGGCGAACGCGCTGTCGCTGCCGGCGCCGACCCGGAAGCGGGTGCCGCGCACGCTGCTGGTGCTGGACGGGGTCTGGATGATGTAGCGCGAGGCGGGGCCGGTGGCGGGGATGACGTCGTTGCTGGTGCGGCCCTTTTCCAGCCGCACGCGGGTATCGACCATGCCGGTGGCGCCGTAGCGGACGAGCTGGTCGAAGCGCACCAGGCTGTTCTCGCGCACCTGCATGCGCGAGCCGTCGGCGAACTGCACGGTCGCGCTGGCATCGGCACCGGTCTGCAGGGCGCTGCCGATCGGCAGCGGCATGCCTTGCTGCGCCGAGAGCGTCGCCTGGTCGGCGGTCTGCACGCTGATCTGTCCACGCAGGGCGACCAGCCGCGCCGGCGCCGGTTGCACGCGCAGCCAGGCGATCGGAAACCGCAGGCGCGATCCCGGCACCAGCCGCTGCGGATCGGCGACCTGGTTGTGTTGGCCCAACCGTGCCCAGTCCATGCCCGGGCGCAGATACAGCCGGCCGAGATCCCAGAGCGTATCGCCGGGGCGCACCCGGTAGTGCCAGTCCTGCGCCATCGCAGTGGGGGCGAGCAGCAGGCCAATCCAGCACAGCAGGCCGGCCAGTCTGCGTGCGCCTGCCCACGAGGTGCGGGTGGGCGAGGCCATGCGGCGATCGAACTGGTTCACGGCATACATCCGGCAAAAGACCAGGCCGGCGCTGCCTGCGGGGCTGCAGGCAGCGTTCGTCCCTGATCGCGGCATCCTGGGGTCAGGCCGGGTCGCGTCCGTCCGTCGCAGCGGCTGGAGACGCCGTAGTCAGCCGCTGGACCTGAGATTGTAATCTCAGAACAACAGGGCGGACATCTTCCGACGGTACTGCCCGACCAGATCCTCGTCCTCGATCACCCGGAACGCATCGATCAGCGCCTTCTTCGGCAGGCCGTCCTCGAACGTGCGGTCCTGGCGCAGCATCTCCAGGAACTGTTCCAGCGCGGCCGCGTCGTCGCCGCCGACAAGGTGGCGCACGCCCAGCAGGTAGCGCGCCTTGAGATCGGCCGGATCCTGCGCCAGCGTGGCCTGCAGGGTCTCCAGCGGCGGGGCGGCCTGCAGCGCGCCGACGAAGCCCAGTCGCGCCCGTGCCCGCACCGCGCGCTCGTCGGTGGCGAGATTGGCCGGCAGTGCGTCGATCAGGGTCTCGGCCTCGGCGGCGGCGCCGACCTTGACCAGGGCCAGGGCCAGATCCAGCTTCAGTTCGTCCTTGTCCGGCTCGGCCGCCACCGCCTCGCGCAGGCGCTGTACCTCGGCCTGCGGATCCAGCGGCGCCGCCGGCACGTCCTCGGCCGGTTCCTGCGCCGCCAGCGGCGCGATCCCGTGCTGGGTCAGGAACTCGCGCAACTGGCCCTCCGGCAGGGCGCCGGGGAAGCCGTCGACCAGTTGCCCGCCCTTGACCAGGAACACGGTCGGCACCGAGCGGATCTGGAACGCCGCCGCGATCTGCTGCTCCTGGTCCACGTCGACCTTGGCCAGCACGAAGCCGCCGTTGTACTCGGCCGCCAGCTTTTCCAGGATCGGGCTCAGGGTCTTGCACGGGCCGCACCAGGGCGCCCAGAAGTCCACCAGCACCGGGGTCTGCAGCGAGCGCTGCAGCACGTCGGCTTCGAAGGTCTCGGTCTTGGCGTCGAAAACGTGGGGCGTGTCGGACATGGGCAGTGTCATCGCAGGCGAGAGGACGCTTTGTATGGAGGCGCCGCGGCGCCGATGCAAGGGCGGCGGCGCCACGCCGCGCGTGCCGGCCGCGGCCGCAGCGGCGACAATGCCCGGCTGGAGGCGCCATGCCGGCGCGAAAGGACGGGAACGGATGGGCGAGGTGAGCGAACGGGTGCTGCGCTGGATCGGGCCGCTGCTGGCGGTGGCCGCGGTGGCGGCGATGCTGGGCTTCGGCGCGGTGCTGCCCGGCTATCTGCCGTGGTCGCATCCGCTGGCCCTGCTCGGCGCGCGCGGCATCCCGCACGCCTGGGCGTTCAACCTGTTGGCATTCGTGTTGCCCGGGGGCCTGGCGATGGCGCTGGCGCTGCGGCTGCTGCGCCGCGCCGGCCTCCACGCGCCCTGGTCGTTGCGCGTTGGTGGGCAGTTGCTGCTGTTGGCCGGCCTAGCTTTCGCCGGCATGGGCCTGCTGCCGCTGGATCCGACCGACCTGGACGCGCGCGCGACCCAGTTGCATGCCAGCGCGTGGTTGCTGTGGGTGGTGGCCCTGGTGGCGGCCGCGGCCCTGCTGGGGCTGGGCGCGCGCCGCGATCCGACCGCGCGCGGCTGGGCCGCGCTGGCGTTGGCGATGGCGCTGCTGGTGACGCTGGGCGCGTTCGCGCTGGATCGGCTGCTGTCGCCGGCGCTGGCGCAGCGGCTGGTGTTCCTGCTGTGGTGGGGCTGGCTGGCGTTGCTGGCCTGGTGGCCGGGGCCAACGAGGGTCCCGCACCGCGGCTGACCCGGTCGGGCTTGCGCAGTCGGCCTTCGAGGCGGGCTGCCGCAGGACCGACGCCGGCGTGCGGCCCGGCGTCGCCAATCGCGTTGCAGCCGCGGTTCCGGCGCCTGCCAGGCGCCGCCGCGGCGTCCCGCGCCGCTGCCGCCCGTCGCCGGGATTGGAGCGGCTTGCCGCGCTACGGTACCCTTGGCCGCTTTGTTGCCGCCTGGCCCTTGCCCGTTTCCATGTCCGCCGTCGAGCCCACCGCCTACGACCCGCAGCAGGTCGAATCCTCCGCCCAGCAGTTCTGGGACGCCACCCGCGCCTTCGAGGTCGACGAGACCTCCGACAAGCCCAAGTTCTACTGCCTGTCGATGCTGCCGTACCCATCCGGGGCGCTGCACATGGGCCACGTGCGCAACTACACCATCGGCGACGTGATCAGCCGCTACCAGCGCATGATCGGCAAGAACGTGCTGCAGCCGATGGGCTGGGACGCGTTCGGCCTGCCGGCCGAGAACGCGGCGATCAAAAACAAGACCGCGCCGGCGAAGTGGACCTACGCCAACATCGACCACATGCGCAGCCAGCTCAAGTCGCTGGGCTACGCCATCGACTGGTCGCGCGAGTTCGCCACCTGCCGGCCGGAGTACTACGTACACGAGCAGCGCATGTTCACCCGGCTGATGCGCAAGGGCCTGGCCTACCGCCGCAACGCGGTGGTCAACTGGGACCCGATCGACCAGACCGTGCTGGCCAACGAGCAGGTCATCGACGGCCGCGGCTGGCGCTCCGGCGCGCTGGTGGAAAAGCGCGAGATCCCGCAGTGGTTCCTGCGCATCACCGACTACGCGCAGGAACTGCTGGACGGCCTGGACCAGTTGCCGGGCTGGCCGGAGTCGGTCAAGACCATGCAGCGCAACTGGATCGGCCGCTCCGAGGGCCTGGAGATCCAGTTCGACGTGCGCGACGCCGACGGCAGCGCGCTGGACCCGCTGCGCGTGTTCACCACGCGCCCGGACACGCTGATGGGCGTGACCTTCGTGTCCATCGCCAGCGAGCATCCGCTGGCGCTGCACGCGGCCAAGTCCAATCCCGAGCTGGCCGCACTGCTGGCCGAGCTGAAGCAGGGCGGCGTCTCCGAAGCCGAACTGGAAACCCAGGAAAAGCGCGGCATGGCCACTGGCCTGACCGCGGTGCACCCGATCAGCGGCGAGCAGGTGCCGGTGTGGGTCGCCAACTTCGTGCTGATGGGCTACGGCACCGGCGCGGTGATGGCGGTGCCCGGCCACGACCAGCGCGATTTCGAATTCGCCAGCAAGTACGCCCTGCCGATCCGCCAGGTGATCGCGCTGAAGGCGCCGAAGAACGACGACGAGCGCAGCTACGACCCGAGCCGCTGGCAGGACTGGTACGGCGACAAGACCCGCGAACTGGAACTGGTCAATTCCGCCGAGTTCGACGGGCTGGACTTCCAGGGCGCGTTCGAGGCGCTGGCCGAGCGCTTCGAGCGCAAGGGCCAGGGCCAGCGTCGGGTCAACTACCGCCTGCGCGACTGGGGCGTCAGCCGCCAGCGCTACTGGGGCTGCCCGATCCCGGTGATCTATTGCCAGAGCTGCGGCGCGGTGCCGGTCCCCGAGGACCAGTTGCCGGTGCTGCTGCCGGAGAACGTGGCCCTGAGCGGCACCGGCTCGCCGCTGAAGACCGACCCGGAATGGCGCAAGACCACCTGCCCGCAGTGCGGCGCGGCGGCCGAGCGCGAGACCGACACCTTCGACACCTTCATGGAGTCGAGCTGGTACTACGCGCGCTACACCTCGCCCGGCGCCAAGGACATGGTCGACAAGCGCGGCAACTACTGGCTGCCGGTGGACCAGTACATCGGCGGCATCGAGCACGCGATCCTGCACCTGATGTACTTCCGCTTCTTCCACAAGCTGCTGCGCGACGCGCGCCTGGTGGACAGCGACGAGCCGGCGACCAACCTGCTGACCCAGGGCATGGTGATCGCCGAGACCTTCTACCGGCAGAACCCGGACGGTTCCAAGGACTGGATCAACCCGGCCGACGTGGACGTGCAGCGCGACGACAAGGCGCGGGTGATCGGCGCGGTGCACCGCGGCGACGGCCAGCCGGTGCTGATCGGCGGCACCGAGAAGATGTCCAAGTCCAAGAACAACGGCGTGGATCCGCAGGCGATGGTCGGCAAGTACGGCGCCGACACGGTGCGCCTGTTCTCGATGTTCGCCGCGCCGCCGGAGCAGTCGCTGGAGTGGAACGAGGCCGGCGTGGACGGCATGGCGCGGTTCCTGCGCCGGCTGTGGGCGCAGGTGCACAAGCATGTCGCCGACGGCGCCGCGCCGGCGCTGGATCCGGCCGCGCTGAATGCCGAGCACAAGGCGCTGCGGCGCAAGACCCACGAGACCATCGGCAAGGTCGCCGACGACTACGGCCGCCGCCACAGCTTCAACACCGCCATCGCCGCGGTGATGGAGCTGACCAACGCGCTGGCCAAGTTCGACGACGCCGGCGATCAGGGCCGCGCGGTGCGCCAGGAAGCGCTGGAAGCGGCGGTGCTGCTGCTCAACCCGATCACCCCGCACGCCAGCCACGCGCTGTGGCAGGCGCTGGGCCATCCGGCGACGCTGCTGGAGGACGTGCCGTTCCCGCGGCCGGACCCGGCCGCGCTGGTGCGCGATGCGGTGACCCTGGCGGTGCAGGTCAACGGCAAGCTGCGCGGCACCATCGAGGTCGGCGCCGACACCCCGCGCGAGCAGATCGAGGCGCTGGCCCAGGCCGAGCCGAATGCGGCCAAGTTCCTGGAAGGGCTGAGCATCCGCAAGATCATCATCGTCCCCGGCAAGATCGTGAACCTGGTGGCGGCGTGAGCCGGCGCGCCGCTGCGGCCGCGTCGCGGCCGTGCGGCGCGGCAGGTCTCAACCCGCGTTCACGCGGCGTACGGCAGGCTAGCCGCCTGTTGCCGCGCCCAGCCGGCTCCTCCAGACTGTGTCCATGACCCGACTCCTGCTCGCTCTCGTCTTCGCGGCGTCCCTGACCGCCTGCGGTTTCCACCTGCGCAACAAGCTGACCCTGCCGGCCGACACGCCGTCGGTGAAGGTGGTGTCCTCGGCGCCGTACAGCGAGCTGGCCAAGCTGCTCGAGCGCGGCCTGCGCGCGGCCGGCGCGCAGATCGCGCCGAAGGACGTCAACACCGGTGTGGCCCGCCTGGAGGTGCTGTCCGAGCGCTGGGGCGATCTGCCGATCGCGCTCGACGCCGAAGGCCGCGCCCAGGAATACAGCCTGCGCTACGCGGCGATCTTCCTGTTCCGCCGCGCCGACGGCAGCGTGCTGGTGCCGCAGCAGGTGATCGAGCTGTCGCGCGACTACGTCTCCCCGCCGACCGACGCCACCGGTACCTCCACCGAGCGCGAGATCCTGGCCGACGAACTGCGCCGCGAGATGTCGGCCTCGATGCTGCGCCGGATCGACAGCGTGGTGCGCGCGCAGGTGCGCGACGGCAAGGACGTCAACGCCGCGCCGCCGTCGACCGACGGCACGCCGGTGGAAGGCAAGCCGGCCGACGGTACCCCGGCCGCAGGCAAGCCGGCGACCACGCCGCAGCCTTGAGCTTGGCCCTGCTGCCTTCGCCGCCGCGCACGGCGGCTACGCCGTTCGCTGCCGGCGCATGGCGTTCGCCGTCTCCGCCTGCAGCAGCGTAGGCTGTCGTCATGGAACTGCGCCCCGAACAACTCGCCACCCAGCCGGCGTCGCAGCCGCTGCAGCCGGTCTATCTGATCGCCGGTCCGGAAACCCTGCGCGTGCTCGAAGCCGCCGATGCGGTGCGCGCCCGCGCGCGCGCTGCCGGCATCGGCGAGCGCGAGGTGTTCGATGCCGATGGTCGCGATTTCGACTGGGGCCAGCTGTATTCCAGCTTCAATGCGCCCAGCCTGTTCAGCGCGCAACGCCTGATCGAGCTGCGCCTGCCCAGCGGCAAGCCCGGCAAGGAGGGCGGCGAGGTCATCAGCGCGTTCTGTGCCGATCCGCCGCCGGACGTGGTGCTGCTGATCACCTGCAACGAATGGAGCAAGGCGCACCAGGGCAAGTGGGCCGACGCGGTCGCGCGCATCGGCACCATCGCCGTGGCCTGGGCGATCAAGCCGCACGAACTGGGCGACTGGATCGAGCGGCGCCTGCGCAGCAAGGGCCTGCGCGCCGACGCCGGCGCGGTGCAGCGCCTGGCCGAACGGGTGGAAGGCAACCTGCTGGCGGCGGCGCAGGAGATCGACAAGCTGGCCCTGCTGGCCGACGGCCAGGGGCTGGACGTGGCGGCGATGGAGTCGCTGGTCGCCGATGCCGCCCGCTACGACGTGTTCCGCCTGGCCGAGGCCACGCTCGGCGGGCAGGCGCCGGCGGTGCGGCGCATGCTCGCCGGCCTGCGCGCCGAGGGCGAGGCGGTGGCCGCACTGCTGCCGATCCTGATCAAGGAGCTGCTGCGCACCGCCGCCCTGGCCAAGGTGCAGGCCGCCGGCGGCAACCTGGCGGCGGAAATGAAGGGGCAGGGCATCTGGGAATCGCGGCAGGCGCCGTTCAAGCGCGCGCTGCAGCGCCACGCCGAACCGCGCCGCTGGGAACGTTTCGCCGCCGAGGCCGGCCGCATCGACCGCATCGCCAAGGGCCGCGCCGACGGCGATGCCTGGATCGCCCTGGAACGCCTGCTGCTGGCGATCGCCGAGGCGCGGGCGGTGCGGTTGTTGGTGGTATGAGCGCCGGGAGTCGGGAATCGGGAATCGGGAATGGGAACAGCGGCGCTGCGGTTCCGCCAGAGACCCCGCAGCCCGCGGCTGTTGCTTCTTCCCCATTCCCCATTCCCCATTC
>NZ_NKUH01000051.1:0-54950 GCF_009192895.1 Xanthomonas sp. LMG 12460
CCCGAGGGGAGAGGGGCTTTACGCCGCGTCGCGCGGATGCGCCACGACGGCCTGGCGTTGCTCGCCCAGGCCTTCGATGCCCAGCCGCATCACGTCGCCCGGCTTCAGGTACACCTGCGGCTTCTGCCCCAGGCCCACGCCCGGCGGCGTGCCGGTGCTGATCACGTCGCCCGGCAGCAACGTCATATAGCGGCTGATGTGGCTGACCAGCTCGGCCACGCCGAACACCATCGTGCGGGTGCTGCCGTTCTGGTAGCGGTGGCCGTTGACCTCCAGCCACATCGACAGGTTCTGCGGATCCGGCACCTCGTCGGCGGTGACCAGCCACGGGCCGATCGGGCCGAAGCCGTCGCAGCTCTTGCCCTTCACCCACTGCCCGCCGTGCTCGAGCTGGAACGCGCGCTCGGACAGGTCGTTGATCACCGCATAGCCGGCGACATGCGACAGCGCCTCGTCCACCGACACGTCGCGCGCGGTATCGCCGATCACCACGCCCAGCTCCACTTCCCAGTCGGTCTTGAGCGAACCGCGCGGGATCGTCACGGTGTCGTTGGGGCCGCTGATCGCGCTGGTGGCCTTCATGAACAGCACCGGCATCTCCGGCACCGCCATGCCCGACTCGGCGGCGTGGTCGGCGTAGTTCAGCCCGACGCAGATGAACTTGCCGACGCGGCCGACGGCGGCGCCGTAGCGCACCTCGCCGTCCACCTGCGGCAGCGTGGTCGGATCGAGCTCGCGCAGCCTGGCCAGGCCGGCGGCGGTGAGATGCTCGCCGGCGACGTCGTCGATCACCGCCGAGAGGTCGCGCAGGTGGCCGTCGGCATCGAGCAGGGCCGGGCGTTCGTGGCCGGGTTCGCCGTAACGCAGCAGTTTCATGGGGAAATCCTCTGTCGAAAAGGGGAAGGCGCGGTCAGTTCGACCAGCCGCCGTCGATGATGTGGGTCTGGCCGGTGGTGAACGAGGAGTCGTCCGAGGCCAGGTACACCACCAGCTGCGCGATCTCGCGCGGGTCGCCCAGGCGGCCCATCGGCTGGCGGTCGGTGAAGCTCTTCCACACCGCCTGCTCGTCGCCACCCAGCGCCTTGACCCGCTCGCCCAGCGACGGCGTCTTGATCGTGCCCGGGCAGATCGCGTTGCAGCGGATGCCCTTGGCCACGTAGTCGGCGGCGATGGCCTTGCTCAGGCCGATCACCGCCGCCTTGGTCACGCCGTAGGCAAAGCGGTTGGGCACGCCCTTGATGCTGGACGCCACCGAGGACATGTTGACGATGCTGCCGCGGCCCTGCGCGAGCATGCCCGGCAACACCGCCTGGCACAGGTAGTACATCGCATCGACGTTGATCGCGAACGAACGCTTCCAGGCCGGCGCGTCGCAATCGAGGATGCTGCCCTGGTGCACGTAGCCGGCGCAGTTGAACAGCACGTCGAAGGTCGGCTGCGCCGCCACCAGCGCCTGGATCGCGGCGGGATCGGTGACGTCCAGCGTCTGCGTGACGATGCCGTCGGATTCCGCGGCCAGCGCCTGCAACGCGGCGGCGTCGATGTCGGTGGCCAGCACCTGTGCGCCTTCGCGGGCGCAGGCCAGCGCGCTCTCGCGGCCGATGCCGGCGCCGGCGGCGGTGATCAGGCAGCGCTTGCCTTGCAGACGGCCGCTCATGCGCGGCTCCCGAAAATGCACGCGAAGGTGGTCATGGGGCGGGACTCCAGGTGGGGGAGGAAGCAATCGGATCGGACAGGCGATAGACGCGCCGCGCAGTGCCAGCGAACACCGCCTCGGCGTCATCGACGGCATGCTGCGCGACCCAGGCCTGCGCCAGCGCCATCCACGCGGCGTAGTCGGCGCGCTGGGTCAGCACCGGCCAGTCGCTGCCCCACAGCAGCCGCTGCGCGCCGAAGCAGGCGAACAGGTGCGCCACGTAGGGGGCAAGCGCAGGATCGTCGATGACGGCGCCGGCCGGCAGTTCGGTGAGCAGGCCGGACAGCTTGCACACCACGTTGGGGTGCTGCGCCAGTTGCGCCACGCCGTCGGCCCAGGCCTGGAAATCTGCCCCGCCGATGGACGGCTTGGCGGCGTGGTCCAGCACCACGCGCAAGTGAGGGTGGCGCTGCAGCCGTGCCAGCAGCGCCGGCAGGTGCGGCGGACGCACCAGTGCGTCGAACGCCAGGTCGTGCTGCAGCAGCGCGTCGAACGCCGCATCCAGCTGCGGCCGCGCCAACCACTGCGGATCGGCCAGGCCCTGCACCATCGGCCGCAGCCCCTTGAGGAGGCCGGCGCCGTCGGCGCACAGCGCGGCGATGCGCGCGGCGACGTCGGCCGCCTCGAACTCCACCCAGCCGACCACGCCGACGATGCGCGGCTCGGCCCGCGCCAGTTGCAGCAGGTAGCGCGTTTCCGCCTCGCTCTGCGCCGCCTGCACCGCCACCAGCGCGGTCACGCCCTGCGCGTCGAGCGTCGCGGCCAGGTCCTCGGGCAGATAATCGCGGTACAGCACGCCCAGGTCCGGGGTCAGCCAGGCATAGTCGCCACGCGCCAGGCGCCAGAAATGCACATGGGCGTCGATGATGGTCACGGCGTCGGCACCGGCGCGCGCAGCAGGTCGTCGTCGCGCAGTTGTTGCCACAGCGCCGCGGGAATCGCCGCGCGCAGGCGCGTGGCGGCGCTGGCCACTTCGGCCGGCGTGCGCATGCCGGCGACCACCGCGCTCACCGCAGGATGCGCAAGCGGGAACTGCAGCGCCGCCGCGCCTACGTCCACGCCGTGTGCCGCACAGGCCGCGAACAGGCGCTGCGCGTGCTGCAGCGTGGCTGCATCCACCGGTGCGTAGTTGTAGGTCTCGCCCGGCCCGCGCGCGTCGCTCAGCAGGCCCGAGCTGTACGGCCCGGCGACCAGGATGCCGATCTGCCGCTGCAGCGCCTGCGCCATGATCCGCTGCGCGGCGTGCTGTTCGAGCAGGGTGTAGCGGCCGGCCAGCATCACGCAGTCGAGCGGGAACAGCGGCATCAGTTCCACCGCCACGTCTTCCTCGTTGACGCCGATGCCGATCGCCCGGCACGCGCCCTGCGCCTTCAGCGCGGCCATCGTCGGCAGCGCTTCGTCCAGCGCCTGTCGCAGCATCGCCGGATGGCGCTCGCCGTGGGTCAGGCGGCCGATGTCGTGCAGCAGCAGCACGTCGATGTGATCGGTGCCGAGCCGTTGCAGGCTGCTCTCGAAGGCACGCAGCACGCCGTCGCGGCTGTAGTCGAACTCGGCGCGGCGCCCGGCCACGGCGAAGCCATCGCGCCCGGGCGCGGCCGCGGCATCGTCGTAGACGCAGCGGCCGACCTTGGTCGAGAGCGTGTAGCTGGCGCGCGGCAGCCCGCGCAGGCCCTGCCCCAGGCGTTGCTCGCTCAGCCCGTAGCCGTAGTACGGCGCGGTGTCGAAATGGCGGATGCCGGCGGCATAGGCGTCGGCCACCGCGGCCAGCGCCACCGCGTCGTCCACCTCGGCGTACAGATTGCCGATCGGCGCGGCGCCGAAGCCCAGGGTGGACAGCTGCACGCCACTGCGGCCCAGCGCGCGCGGCGCCAGGGCGGCGTCGGCGGCGACAGCGCTCAGCGCCATGCGCGCACATCCGGAACGACGGCCACAGCGGATCGCCCACGGACGCGCGAGGGACGGAAGTGGCTGGGGTCACGCATGGCACGCCTCTGCCCGGGGTCGGGCGCGATGAAGGAAGGCCGCAGCATGCACGCCCGGGATGGCGATGGCACGGCGACTGTTCGCATATGAATATAGCAATCACAAGTGAACAATCAACCTGCAGCGCAGCAATTCCGCTCGGCGTTCGGCCGCGCCAGCCGGCGTATGGCGGGGCCGACGTCCGCCCGATGGCACTCGGCGCCCCTGGATTCCGCGGCGTCGGTGGCGGCGCATGCCACTGGCACGCCGAGGACAGTGGGATGGCGCGAGGACGTGATCCACAGGTCCCTTCGCCCCGTGCGCCTCCGACGGTCTGCTTGCGCCGATAGGCTCAGCGCGCAGCCGGCCGCGTGCCGAAGGCCAGGCGGGTCGCCTTGCGGTCGAACTGCAGCGCCACGCGAATGCGCCCCTCGGTCATCGGCCGCACGATCCAATGCACCTGCGCCTTGCCGAAGCCGGACGTCACCACCGGAATGGCCAGGAACCCGCTCGGTCCCGGCCCGACGCAGTACCAGAACGCATCGGCGGTCTGCAGCGCGGCATCCGGCGCGATCGAATACACGTGGCCGTCGCTGCTCTCGATGGTCTGCCTGGATCGCTTGACCACGGTCAGGTCGCTGCCGCGCAGCGGGCCATGCGCGCCAGGAAACGCCTGCGCGCGGAACGAAGCCTCCAGCAGGTCGGTCACCTGGCGGCGCCCCATGCGATACACCGCTCCGATCAGCGTTGCGGCGCTGCCGAAAAAGACGATCGCGATCGCCGCACCGATCGCGTAGGACAGCCACATCAGCCGTCTCCGCTCATGGCCGCGCCTGCACCGCAGGCGGCTGTGCGCAGGCATCCGGGCCAAGCACCAGCGCCGACAGCGCGGCCGGCCGCTGCAGCAACGGCAACGGGGTATGCGGCTGCAACGCGGCCGGCAAGGTGTAGCCCCAGGCCACGCCGGCAAACGCGATGCCGGCCTGGCGCGCGGCCTCGGCATCGCGGATCTCGTCGCCCACGCACAGCGCCCGCGCGGCGGGAACGCCGCAGGCACGCAGGCTGGCGCGCAGCTTGCGGCGCTTGCCCAGCACCGCCGCGCCGCAGCGCACGTCGCGGAACTGCGCGAGCAGCGCGGGGCCGAGCACCCGCGCGACGTTGGCGCGGCTATTGGACGTAACCAGGGCCAGGTGCACGCCGGCCTGCGCCAACTGCGCGAGCAACTCGGCGACGCCGTCGAACAGCGCGATGCGCTCGATCTGCGCGCTCATCAGCGTGCGCATGCGTTGCGCCACCGCCGGCACCCGCCACCAGCGCAGGCCGCTGCGCGCCATCAGCTCGCGCGCGCTCAGGCTGCGGATTTCGTCCAGTCGCTCCACGTCGAAGCGGCGGAAGCCGAATTCGTCGGCGACGCCGTTGATGGTCGCCAGGAACCAGGGAAACGAGTCGGCCAGGGTGCCGTCGAAATCGAAGATGACCAGATCGTAGTGGCGCATGCGGCGCCAGCATGCCGGAGCGCTGGAGTCGGCGCCAGCGGCGAGCGTGCCAATCGCGATGGCAAGGCGCACGCATCGGCCCGTCTTTCATCCGTCCTTGGCATGCGCTTCACCCGCACGCGCTGCCATGGCGCGCACGCTGGAGCGCCATCGCACGGAGAGGCTCATGCACATGCAATCCCCCAATCCTGGCCAGGACCCGCAGCAGCCACCGAACGAGGTGCCGGGCCAGGTGCCGAATCCGGGCGTGGATCCGACCCCGGACCGCCCGATCGATCCGATCCCCGACCAGCCGACCGATCCGACCATCCCGCCGATCCAGGACCCGGTCGGCGACGTCGACTCCCCGGTGCCGGGTCCGCGTGGGCCGACGCAGTACGTCTGAATCCTTCGCCGTTGCCGGGAGTGCGCGCAGGCTCGGCCGCAGCGGCGTTTGAACGACGGTGAGCGGCCTTTCGCGAGAGCGCCCGGCGCGGCGGAAGCCGCTCGCACAGGGAAGGGGCAGGACACCTTGTGGGAAAGGCACCCTTGTGGGAGGGACTTCAGTCCCGACGACGGAAGGTGTCCATCGGCTTTCGATTTCGCGTGTCGCAGCGGCATCACCGCTGACGCCCACCAGGTTCGGTGCGGCGGCTGGCGACTGCCGCCTTCGGCAGTCGCCTCGCACAGGGAAGGGGCAGGACACCTTGTGGGGGGGGACTTCAGTCCCGACGACGGAAGGTGTCCGTCGGCTTTCGGTTTCGCTTGTCGCGGCGGCAGTCGCAGCGACGAACAACGCCTCGGCCCACAGATGCAAAGGAGCGGACGCAGCCCCCGACTGCCCTGCGCGACCGCCTCAGCGAATCCGGAACCCCATCGTCGCCTCCACCGCCTGCTGCCAGCCGGCATACAGCGCTTCGCGACGCTCGGCCGGCATGTCCGGCTCGAAACGGCGGTCCACCGCCCATTGCTGGGCGATCTCCGCACGGTCCTTCCAGAAGCCGGTGGCCAGGCCGGCCAGGTAGGCCGCACCGAGCGCAGTGGTCTCGGCCACCTCCGGGCGCAGCACCGGCACGTCCAGGATGTCGCTCTGGAACTGCGCCATGAAGTCGTTGGCGATGGCGCCGCCGTCGGCGCGCAGTTCCTTCAACTCGATGCCCGAGTCGACCTGCATCGCGGTCAGCACGTCGCGCGTCTGGTAGGCCATCGACTCGATCGCGGCGCGGATGAAGTGCTCCTTGGTGGTGCCGCGGGTCAGGCCGAACACCGCGCCGCGGATGTCGCTGCGCCAGTACGGCGCGCCCAGGCCGACGAAGGCCGGCACGAAGTACACGCCGTCGTTGTCGCCGGCACGCTCGGCGTAGGCCTGCGAGTCGCTGGCCTTGCCGAGCATGCGCAGGCCGTCGCGCAGCCACTGCACCACCGAACCGGCGACGAAGATCGCGCCTTCCAGCGCGTACTCGACCTTGCCGTCCACGCCCCAGGCGATGGTGGTGAGCAGGCCGTTCTTCGACGCCACCGCCTTCTCGCCGGTGTTCATCAGCATGAAACAACCGGTGCCGTAGGTGTTCTTGGCCATGCCCGGTTCGAAGCAGGCCTGGCCGAACAGCGCCGCCTGCTGGTCGCCGGCGATGCCGGCGATGGGCACCGCATGGCCGTAGAAATACTGGCCCTGGGTGTTGCCGTAGATCTCGCTGGACGAGCGCACCTCCGGCAGCATCGAGGCGGGGATGTCGAGCAGTTGCAGCAGTTCCTCGTCCCAGCGCAGCTCGTGGATGTTGTACAGCAGCGTGCGCGAGGCGTTGGTGTAGTCGGTGACGTGGACCTTGCCGCCGGTGAGGTTCCAGATCAGCCAGCTGTCGATGGTGCCGAAAGCCAGTTCGCCGCGCTGCGCGCGTTCGCGCGCGCCGTCGACGTGGTCGAGGATCCACTTGACCTTGGTGCCGGAGAAGTACGCATCGATCAGCAGGCCGGTCTTGGCCCGCACCATGTCCTCGTGGCCGTCGGCCTTGAGCTGGTCGCAGATGTCCTTGGTCTGCCGCGACTGCCAGACGATGGCGTTATAGATCGGCTGGCCGGTGGCACGATCCCACACCACCGCGGTCTCGCGCTGGTTGGTGATGCCGATGCCGGCGATGGCGCTGGCGTCCACCTGGTGGTTGTTGAGCAGCTCGGTGATCGTGGTGTAGACGCTGGTCATGATCTCGCGCGGGTTGTGCTCGACCCAGCCCGGCTGCGGGAAGATCTGCGAGAACTCGCGCTGCGCCATGCCGACGATGCGGCCCTGGCGGTCGAACAGGATCGCGCGCGAGCTGGTGGTGCCCTGGTCGATGGCCAGGATGAACTGCTTTTCCATCGGAGACTCCTGCAGGATGCACGCCGCGCGCACGGGCGCGGCGCCAACGGGGAATTAGGGAGGCGCGCACGCCGCGCGCGGAAACGAACGCGCTGCCGGCGCGCTAGCCGCGGCGCGCGGCGGCCTGTTCTTCTTCCAGCGCTTTCACCCGCGCCGGCAGGAACGGATAGATCAGCCACTGGTAGGCGGCACCGCCGATCACGCCGCCGATCAGCGGGCCGACGATCGGGATCCACCAGTAGTTGTCGGCCGACGGCAGCGCCGAGGAGCCCCAGCCGGCGACGTAGGCGAACAGGCGCGGGCCGAAGTCGCGGGCCGGATTGATCGCCCAAGCTTCCAGATAACCCATCGAGGCACCGATGGTGGCCACCAGCAGGCCGATGATCAGCGCACCGGAATTGGCGGTGGGCGCGGCCTCGTTGTAGCGCTCGGTGATGGCGAAGATGCCGAAGATCAGGAACGCGGTCAGGATCACCTGGTCGCGCAGCGCGTGCATCGGCGTGATCGCCAGGCCGGGCGCGGTGAAGAACACCCCGGCCGCGCCGCCGCCGGCGCGGGTGAGATGCTGGGCCTGGTTGTAGTGGTCGATCACTGGCGCGAACAGCAGGTAGACGATCCACGCGCCGAGAAACGCACCGATCACCTGCGCCACCCAGTACGGCAGCACCTTGGGCCAGGGGAAGCCGCGGTACAGCGCCAGCGCCAGGGTCACCGCCGGATTGGCGTGGGTGCCGGACACCGAGCCGGTGACGTAGATGGCGATGGTCACCGCCAGGCCCCAGGCGATGCACACGCCCCAGTAGGCGTGCTGGTAGGGGCTGGGGTCGTAGAGCACGTACATGCATGCCACCGAGCAGCCGAAGGCGATGATGATCAGCATCGCGATCGCCTCGGAAATCAGTTCGCCCACCAGTTGCCGGCTCATGCCCATGCCTCCCGGCCTGCCGTCGTTGCCGCTGTCGATCCACCCATGCCTGCCACCCTCCACGGTTGCGTCCAGGTTCCTGCGCCGCGGCGGGGGCCGGGCGCAGCGCGATTGTGCACGCGCCGCCGCGGCCCGAACCGGGCCGGCGGCAGCGTTTTGATCATGCCGGTGCCGCGGCCAGGGTGGCGGGCGCCTGTTGCAGGTAGGCGACCAGGCGCTGGCGTCCGGCGGGGTCCACGCGCAGGCCGAGCTTGCTGCGCCGCCACAGCAGGTCCTCGGCCTCCACCACCCATTCGTGCTCGCGCAGGTAGTCGACCTCGGCCTGGTACAGGTCGGCGCCGAAGTGCTGGCCCAGGTCGTGCAGCGAGGCGGCATCGCCCAGCAGTGTGTCCGCGCGGGTACCGTAGTTGCGTGCCAGCCGCTGCGCGGTGGCCTCGGCCAGCCACGGCCGCGCCGCGCGCAACTCGCGCGCCAGCGTGGCGATGTCGTTGCGCTCGCCGCCCGGCAGCGGCGCACCGTGCGCGGTCCAGGCCGGCGCCTTGCGCCCGGCATGCGCGGTCAGCCGGTCCACCGCCTCCTCGGCGAGCTTGCGGTAGGTGGTGAGCTTGCCGCCGAACACATTGAGCAGGGCCGCACCATCGCGCGTGTCCAGTTCCAGCAGGTAGTCGCGGGTGACCTCGGCAGCGTTGTCCTCCTCGTCGTCGAGCAGCGGGCGCACGCCGCTGTAGCTCCACACCACGTCGTCCGGGGCGATCTGCTTGCGGAAGTAGCGGTTGGCCGCCTCGCACAGATAACGCGTCTCCTCGCCGTCGATGCGCGGTGCGGCCGGGTCGGCGTGGTAGTCGACGTCGGTGGTGCCGATCAGGGTGTAGTCCTGCTCGTACGGAATGGCGAAGACGATGCGCCGGTCCGGCTGCTGGAAGATGTAGGCATGGTCGTGTTCGAACAGCCGCGGCACCACGATGTGGCTGCCCTTGACCAGGCGCAGCGCGTGGTCGTGGCCGACGTGCGCCACCTCGTCCAGGAACTGCACCGCCCACGGACCGGCGGCGTTGACCAGCGACCGCGCGCGCAGTTCCTCGCGGCGGCCGTCGGCGTGCTGCAGTTGCACCTGCCACACACCATCGACGCGGCGCGCGCCGACGCAGCGGGTGCGGGTGAGGATGCGCGCGCCGCGCTGCGCGGCGTCCATCGCATTGAGCACCACCAGCCGCGCGTCCTGCACCCAGGCGTCGGAATAGACGAAACCGGTGCGGAACTCCTCGCGCAACGGCGCGCCCACCGGGTGCGTGCGCAGCGCCAGGCGTCGCGAGCCCGGCAGGGTGCGACGGCCGCGGCCCAGGTGGTCGTACAGGAACAGGCCGGTGCGGATCATCCACGCCGGGCGCAGGTGCGGCTGGTGCGGCAGCAGGAAGCGCAGCGGCCAGATGATGTGCGGGGCCAGCCGCAGCAGCACCTCGCGCTCGGCCAGGGCCTTGCCGACCAGGGCGAACTCGTACTGCTCCAGGTAGCGCAGGCCACCGTGGATCAGCTTGGTGCTGGCGCTGGAGGTATGCGCGGCCAGGTCGTCGCGCTCGCACAGGCACACCGACAACCCGCGGCCCACCGCGTCGCGGGCGATGCCCACGCCGTTGATGCCGCCACCGACCACCAGCACATCGTAGGTCTCACGCATAGCCGACTCCGGAAGTGTCGTGTCCGGCTCGGCAACAGTGGCCGAGCGCAGAACTGAGGACGAAAAGATCGTAAACGAACATTTCCGAACATATCACGCTGCACTGCAGCGTGGCGTCGACGGCATCCTGCAAACCGGCCGTAACCGGCCAGCGGCTTAGCTCAGAGACAGCCGGGCGGGCGCGCGGGGCCGCTGCGGCGCGATGACCGCGCCACATCACGCAACATTAACGAAACAATCCGAACACACGCCCTGTGGCCACCCCGGCGGCGGCAAGGCCGGTCTCGCTCAGTCCGCGGCCGCATCCAGCGCCGGCGCGCCCCGGTCGGCCGCATCGCCCTCGGCGACGAACACGCGGGTGCCGGCCGCCTCCAGCACCGCGGCCAGCTCGGCCGGCGGCGCGCGGTCGGTGAACCAGGCGTGCACCCGCCCGATCGGTCCCAGCCGGACCATGGCGTTGCGACCGAGCTTGCTGTGGTCGGCAGCCAGGAACACCTGCCGCGAGTGCTCGATGATCGCCTGCGCCACCCGCACCTCGTGGAAGTCGAAATCCAGCAGGGTGCCGTCCGGATCGATGCCGGAGATGCCGATCACGCCGAAGTCCACCTTGAACTGGCGGATCAGCTCGATGGTGGCCTCGCCGGTGACGCCCTGGTCGCGGCCGCGCACGCGCCCGCCAGCCACCATCACCTCGAAGCTGGGGTTGGCGCTCATCATCACCGCGACGTTGAGGTTGTTGGTGATCACGCGCAGGCCGCTGTGGCCCATCAGCGCGCGCGCCACGTCCTCGTTGGTGGTGCCGATGTTGATGAACAACGAGGCGTCGTCGGGAATGTGCTGCGCCAGCAGCGTGGCGATGCGCCGCTTCTCCTGCGCCTGCAGCGACTTGCGCGCCGTGTAGGCCAGGTTCTCCACGCTGGACGGCAGGCTCACCCCACCGTGGTAGCGGCGCAGCACGCCGGCCTCGCACAGCAGGGTCAGGTCGCGGCGGATGGTCTGCGGCGTCACCTCGAAGCGCGCCGCCAGCCCTTCCACCTCGGCATAGCCCTGCTGGCGCACCAGCGCCACCAGTTGCTCCTGGCGCGGATTCAGCGCGGACACCGCGCTCGGCTTGGGAATCGAATGGTCCATGCATGGATGATGGCGCATGCGCCCACGGATGCAACCGCGCCGCGTGCACACCCTCGGTGAACCGCAGCCATGGCCCGGGCCTGCGCGGTCTACGCGCCGATGCGGGCCAGCGCCTAGACTAGCGCCCCTCGCCGGGCCTCCCGCACTCCCACACCCGCCATGCTCAACAACGACATCCTGCGCTCCATCCGCTACATGCTCGACCTGAGCGACCAGAAGATCGTCGATCTGGCGCACCTCGCCGATCCCGCATTCCCGATCGACAAGGCGCAGATCCCGGCGTGGCTGAAGAAGGAGGACGAAGACGGCTTCGTCGAATGCAGCGACGCGGTGCTGGCGCATGTGCTGGACGGGCTGGTGTTCCACTACCGCGGCCGCGACGAGAGCCTGCCGCCGCGCCCGGTGGAAGCGCGCATCACCAACAACGTGGTGCTGAAGAAGCTGCGCGTGGCGTTCCAGCTCAAGGACGTGGACATGCACCAGATCTTCGACGCCGCCGGTTTCCCGGTGTCCAAGCCGGAACTGTCGGCGCTGTTCCGGCAGCCGGAGCACAAGAATTTCCGCCTGTGCGGCGACCAGTTGCTACGCAACTTCCTCAAGGGCCTGACCCTGCGCGTGCGCGGCGCCGGCTGAGCCGCGTCCTTGGCTGCACCAGGGCGCGGCCGTCGCCGCGGGACCGGTCTTCCACACGCCGGCCATCGCGAATCGGTAGGATGCGCGCATTCCGCCACCGTGGCGGCGCGGCCGGCTTCCGGTCCTGCCGCCTCCCGTTTCGTTCCGAGGGTCCCCATGAAGCTAGAGGCGCTGTTCGACCAGTTGCACACCCTGCCGACCATTCCCCAGGTGGCGCAGGACCTGATCCTGCAGTTCGATGCGCCGGGCACCAGCCTGGACGCGGTGGCGCGCAACATCGAGCGGGACCCGGTGATCGCGGCCAAGGTGCTGCGGCTGGCCAATTCGGCGCGCTTCCGCGGCGCGCGCGACTCCACCACGGTGGAAGACGCGGCGCTGCGCCTGGGCTTCAACACCTTGCGCACCCTGGTGCTGGCCTCCTCGGTGACCGGCGCGTTCCATGCCCCGGCGCATTTCGACCTGCGCGCGTTCTGGCTGCACAGCTTCGAAGTGGCCGGCGTGTGCCGGCTGCTGGCGCGGCAGAAGGGCCTGGACGCGGAGACCGCGTTCACCTGCGGCATGATGCACAACATCGGCGAACTGCTGATCCAGACCGGCGCGCCCGACTACGCCGCACAACTGCACCCTGACGCCTCCTCCAGCGGCCGCGCTGCCGACGAGACCGTGCAACTGGGCTTCGGCTACCCGGAAGTGGGCGCCGAGCTGGCGCGGCGCTGGCACCTGCCGCAGGTGATCCAGACCGCCATCGCCTTCCAGGCGCGGCCGCTGCAGGCCCCGGAAGGCGAGCCGATGCCGAAGGTCGTCGCCCAGGCCGCGCTGGTCGCCGACGCGCTGGAGCGCCACGGCGGCGCCAACGACCAGGCGCGGCAGGCGGTGACCGGCCCGTTGCTGGACGACGTGGATCTGGACGCGTTGTTCGCCGCGCTGCCGGACGTGATCGAGGCCGATCGTGCGTTTACCGAGATGTTGAAGTAAGGGAAGACGTGCCGCCGCGTCGGTCACACCGCCCGACGGCATAGCGGGAAACTGCGTCTTTCCGATTCTGCCGTACCCTCATCCGGCGCTACGCGCCCCCTTCTCCCGGTGGGAGAAGGGGTGGTTTGCGGCGTTTGCCACCGCGCGAGGGCGTCGGCGGCACCGTGGCGGCAGCGCGCGGCTTGCGCGCTTTCGGCGTCTTGGCGGTTGCCGTTTTTGTTGCGCCTTTCTTTTTTGTTGCCGGCGCTGGCGTCGTCGACTTCGCCTTGGTCCTGGCCGTCGCCTTGTCCTTGGTTCGCGCTGCCGCCTTCTCCGCCAACGACGTCGCGCCAGATGCGGAGGTGCGTGTGGTCTTCTTCGCCTTGGCGCCCTTCGTGTTTCCTTCAGCGCCCGCGTCACCGCGCTTCGGCTTCGCCGGCGACGCAGCTGCACCGCGGGCCGGCGCCGCGCCCAGAGCGACCCAGGTCGGCGCATGGTCGCTGGCATGCGGCAGGTCGCGCACCCAGCGGTCCACGCCAGCATCGCGCAGGCGCGCGGCCAGCGGTGGATTCAGCAGCAGGTGGTCGATGCGCAGCCCGGCATCGCGCTGCCAGTGCTGGCGGAAATAATCCCAGAACGTGTACACGCGGCGCTCGCCGTGCACCTGGCGCAGGCTGTCGGTCCACCCCTGCGCCAGCAGCTCGGCATAGGCCTGGCGGCTTTCCGGTTGCAGCAGCGCATCGCGCCGCCATGAGGCCGGGTTGTAGATGTCCGCATCGGTGGGCACCACGTTGAAGTCGCCGATCAAGGCGACCGGATGCGGCAGCGCCACCAGGTGCTGCGCATGCCGCTGCAGCCGCGCGAACCAGTCCAGCTTGTAGTCGAACTTCGGCCCTGGGCGTGGATTGCCGTTGGGCAGGTACAGACAACCGACCAGCACGCCGTGCGCCATCGCCTCGATGTAGCGGCTCTGGGTGTCGCGCGGATCGCCGGGCAGACCGCGCCGGCTCTCGACCGGATCGCAGCCCCTGGCCAGCAGCGCCACGCCGTTCCAGCTCGACTGCCCCATCCACACCGCGCCGTAGCCGGCGGCATGCAGCTCGGCCAGCGGAAAGCCGGCATCCACGCTCTTGAGCTCCTGCAGCCCGACGATGTCCGGCGCCTCGCGCTGCAACCACTGCAGCAGTTGCGGCAAGCGGCCGCGGATGCCGTTGACGTTGTAGGTGGCGATCTTGAGCGTCTTCATCCAGAGCGCCTGCAGAACCTGCCATCACCTTGGCCCCGCTACCCTCGTCGCATCGTGAAAACGGGAGCCGCCGCATGACCCCGCTCGACAGACCCCTGCGCCGCGCACTGGAGATCGGCGGCGTGCACTACACCCTGACCGTGGACCCGGACGGCCTGAAGCTCACCGAGAAAGGTCGTCGCAAGGGCCTGGACTTGCGCTGGAGTGCGCTGGTCAGCGGCGACGCGGCATTGGCGACCGCGCTGCAGGCCTCATTGGCCGATCGCCCGGGCAAACGCTGAGCGCGAGCGCGGCCGGCGACATGCCCGGGCCACGCGGGCAGGCATGGCCACCGATGGTGCTATCGTCGCGCCATCGGCAACCAGCAGGGAGCGGGCGGATGCGCAAGCGCAGCGATGATGCGTTCGAAAACGGGCACACGCGCCCCCGGCACGCACGATGGGGCATGGGCGCGCTGCTGCTCGCCCTGCTGCCGCTGGCGGCTTACGCCGCGCCGGACGTGCCGGACAGCCTGCGTGTGTCCAGTACCAACACCTACGCCGCGGGCACGCCCGAATGGCGGCAGGTGCGCGATTGGCTGGCGCAGCATCGGCCATCGGACGCCGGCCCGGCGCGGGCCCAGAACCTGGAGCGACTCGGCCCGCTGGTGCTGACCTACGCACGTGCGCTGCACGGCGTGCCGACCCAGGCGCCGGTAGCGCTGCCGCTGCCCGACCAGGGCGCGCCCGGCGACAGCATCGCCATCGCCAGCTGCATCGACGGCCTGCGCCAATCGTGGATCTACGGCGTTGAGGAAGCATCCATGCATGACTGGACGCTGACATCGTTCGCCATCTCACAGCGTGCGGACTGCACACAGGCGACAGCGCGTGCTGAGCCGGCGACCTCAGCAGACTCTGCAGGCGCGGCATCGGCGCACCGCTAGTCACTTGCCATGGCTCGGTGAGCGCGGTTGACTCGCAGGAGCGGCTTCAGCCGCGACGAACGAAGCAGGCCAGCCATCCGTTCCTGAAAGCAGTCGGGACTGAAGTCCCCCCACAGTGCCCCCAGCCAGCACATCGCCAGTCCCTGTGGGAGCGGCTTCAGCCGCGACGCGCGGAGCAAACAGCACGCCGGACCGCAAGCAGGTCACCCGTGGATGCTGAAGTACACACGCCTCGGCTACCATCGCCGCGGGCGCGCCGCCGCGCGTGCCGACCGTGTCCTCACCTGCGATCCCGATGCCTTCCGCTTCGCCTCGACATGCTGCAGACGCCCCGACTGGCCGCGTGCGCGCCATCGTCCGACTCGCCGTCTGCATCGCGGCCAGCGTGCTGCTGATCCCCCCGCAGTGGCTGCTGATGCGCTTCACCCGCGGCCGCGCCGCGTTCGTGCTGCCGCGGCTGTGGTTCGGCTGCCTGCGGCGCGCGTTGGGCATTCGCGTCGAGGTGGTGGGCACGCCGCGCGACGCGGGCGGCACGCTGTTCGTCGGCAACCACATCTCCCACTTCGACATCGTGGTGCTGGGCAGCCTGCTGCGCGCGCGCTTCATCGCCAAGAACGATATGGAACGCTGGCCGGGCATGCGCCACATCGGCGCGCTGGCGCAGACCGTGTTCATCAGCCGGCGCCGCCAGGATGCGGCCGCGGTGGCCGCCGCCGTGGCGGCGCAACTGCGCCCGGATCACGACGTGGTGCTGTTCGCCGAGGGCACCACCTCCTCCGGCGAGCGCGTCGCGCCGTTCAAGTCCAGCCTGTTCTCGCTGTTCCTCAGTGCCGATCCCGACGCGCGGCACTGGACGCTACAGCCGTTCACGCTGGAGGTGCGCAGCGTCGATGGGCAACCGCTGGCGCAGGGCGGCGATCGCGATGCCTACGCCTTCTACGGCGAGATGCAGGCCGGTGCGCACGTCGCGCACTTCCTGCGCCTGTCCGGTGCGGTGGTCAGGGTGACCTTCCACGCGCCGATCGCTGTGGCGCCGGGCAGCGACCGCAAGGCGCTGGCTGCGCAGTTGCACGGCATCGTGGCGTCGGCGCTGCCCAGCGCGCCGGCGGATGCCGCTGCGGCCTCGTAGGCCGCCACTACCCAACACTGGGCGCGCGCTTGGGCAGCGCACGATGACGCGTCAGTGCGAGGTGTCCGGCGCTACCGGCTCCGGCAGGCGCACCACCGCGTACTGCTTGCGGAATTCCATGGCGCCCAGTGCCGGCCAGGTCTCGGCATAACGGCGCAGGCAGGCCACGCCGTCGGGAAAGTCCTCGCCGTTGACCCGGCAGTCGGCCGCGACCTCGCCGTCGGCGTCGCGCGAGGCGAACAGACGGATCCCGAGCATGCGCTGATCCCGCTGCAGCAACGGCATCAAGGCGTCCAGGCTGTTGGTGAACAGGCAGCACGGGCAGAACGCGTGCTCCGTGTCGTCGCCCGCCGCGGCCCGCGCGGCGTCGCCATTCATGTGCGCCACCGGCCCCAGCACCACCGTGCGCCGCAGCGCCGACTCGGCCGTGGCCGAGGCGGGGAACTCCATCTGCAGCGTCATGCAGCGCGCATCGGCCGGCGCGGCCACCGCCTCCGACAGCGCCACCAGATCGGTGCGCGCCCAGGTCGTGAAGCCCGAAGCCAGGCTCGCGTCGGTGTCCTCGCCGATGGAATGCTGGAACTCGACGATCCCGTCGGGGAACAGGCTGCGGTGATGCACGCGAATGCAGCTGGCTGTGCGCACGCCCTTGCGCAATTCGGCCAGATCCACCAGTTCGGTGAGCAGTTGCAGGCCGTTGCCGAGCGCGACCACCTCGTCGTGCAGGGTCGCCGCATGCCCCTCGCGCTGCAGCACCTGCAGCAAGAGCTGCTGCAGTGCATGGCGCGGCTGCGCCTCGGGCGCGGGCTCCGGCGCTGCAGCCTCGTGGGTGGTATCGGCCCCGCGTGGCGAGGTGCGGGACAACAGGCGTCGCAGTCGATCGATCATCCTTGCTCCAGGGCGTCCAACGCGCCATTGATCGCCGGAAGTATGCGCAGTCGCCCGCGGCCACGGCAACCGGCGACGCCACGCCGCCCCGGCGACCAGCGGGCCATGGAACGGCGCCAGGGGCCTTGGCGTCTCTCGCGTCGCACGCCAACCGCAGCACATCCACGGCCACCGCGCCGCGTCTCGCAGCGGCGGACGGCCCCCGGTGCAGCGGCCATCGGCGCGCCGCACCGACACAGCGTCTGTCAGCGCCTGGCCGCCTCGCACAGCTTGCGGTTGAACCAAGTGGACTTGGCGATCGGCAGGTAGGCGTCCCAGTCGCTGGGCGGCAGCATGGTGCTCTGCTTTTCCAGTTCCGCCTGGAACGAGGCCTCGTCGTGGCTGCGGCCGGCCAGGGTGCCGTCCAGCGTCGCCAGGCATTCCTGCGGCCGGCCCAGGCGCAGCAACGTGATGGCGCGGTCGTTGGCGAAGCGGTCGCGATCGAGCCAGTTGAGGAAGCCGCCGCACTCGCCTGCGAACGCCTGCATGCCGGCAAGCGCCTTGTCGTAGCGCTTGCCGCGATAGTCCTGCAGATACGCCTCGCGCCGCCGGCTGCTGGCCGCGGCGGTACAGCCGGCCGGCAACTGCAGGTAGTCGCCCTCGAAGCTGGCGCGCATGCCGCAATAGTCGCGGCAGCTCTCCTCGGTCAGCGCGGCCACGTTGAACCCGCCCGGCACCGGCTTGAAGGCGAGCTTGCACGGCACGTCGCCAGCGTCATTTACCTCCGCCTTGTCGCCCTGCAGCGTGCCCGACAGCGAGCAGGTGTGGCCGTTGGCGCCGACCGACAACAGGTCGAACTGGCGCGCCCCACCCTTGTCGGTGACCCGCATGCTGCCCCAGCCTTCCTTGGTGCTGTATTCGCCGGGGGTCGGGCCGGCCGCCGCCGCGGTGAACGCCACCAGCCCCACCAGCATCGCGCTCCATCCGTATCGCCGTGCCATCGCCTGTTCCTGCCTTCGATCAGAGCCGGCAAGTGTGCGGCATCGCCGCGGCGGCGGACCAGTACCGATATCGCATCCCGACAGCAACGGCCTGTGCGACTCAGCGCAGCGGCACGCGCGAGCGGAACTCGGACAGAAACAGGCCGCGGAGCCACCGGTGCGCCGCATCGTGCTCCAGGCGCGGATGCCACAGCATCGATACGGTGATGGGCTCGGTGACCACCGGCAGCGCGAACCTGCAAGCAGGCTCGCGCAGCATGTCGGGCTGCGCCGCCATGAACGAGGCCGGCACCAATGCGATCAAGTCCGAGCCGCGCGGCTGGGTGCGCACCGACATGGGCGGGCCGCAGGCGCGCCTGTCCATCGACGACAGCATCTTGCCCCTGCTCGACACCATCGATGCCGCCCACGGCCGCGGCGGCCTGCACTACCTGGATTACCTGGGCCGCGTGGTGCCGTGGTAGAGGACGCCGCGTGATCGGCCGCAGGCCTGCATCGGCGAAGCTTTCGATCGATCGCGCCGCGCCTGCAAGGACGAACCGCGGCTCAGCCGGCGTCGGACAGCGCCAGGGCCAGCGCCGCATCCTCCGACAGCGGCCGTGACAGGAAATACCCCTGCACCAGATCGACCTGCAGCTCGCGCAGCGCGTCCAGTTCCTGCGCCGTCTCCACACCTTCGGCCAACACCTGGGTGCCGATCTCGTGGGCGAAGTTGGTCAGCCCCTTGGCCAGCGCGCGGCGGCTGCGGTCGGAATGGATGCACTGGGTGATGCTCATGTCGAGCTTGATGACGTCCGGCTGCAACTGCAGGATGTGACGCATGCTGGCGTAGCCGGCGCCGGCATCGTCCACCGCCACCTGCGCGCCGCGCTCGCGCAGCGATGCCAGCGCCTGCGCCAGCGTCTGGTAGTTGCGCACGATGGCGTGCTCGGTGATCTCCAGGGTCAGCCGCGCCACCTCGGCATCGGCGCCCAGCACGCCCGCCAGCGCCGCGGAGGTCATCAGTTCCGGCGACAGGTTCACGCTGAGCCGGTACTGCGGCGGGAACCGCCGCAGATGGGCCAGCGCCTTGGCCAGCACATGCAATTCCAGGCGGATGCCGACCCCGGCCAGCTCGGCCTGCTGGAACCATTGCGCCGGCCCACGCTGCGGCGCCACGTCGAAACGGGACAGGCACTCGAATCCATGCAGGCGCAGCTCCTGCAGCGCGAATACCGGCTGGAACACGATGCGCGGCGCGCCCGCGGCCAGCGCGCCATCGATCTCGTCGATCATCGCCTGCCGTTCCAGCTTGTGCGCCTCCACCTCGTGCAGGCGCAGCGCGAAGATCTCGGCGAACGCACGCAACATGCCGATGTCGCGCTCGCCCAGATCGTGCCGCGGCAGGAAACTGAAGCAGCACAACGTGCCGTAGATCCGCCCTCCCACCTGGATCGGCACGCTCATGTGCGCACCGATCGGAATCTCCTGCGTCGCCGGAATGCACTGCGCCGCCGGCAGCAGCGAGGTGTCGGGGATGAGTTGCGGCAGCTCGCCCTGCGCCACGCCCATACAGTAGCCATCGGCGAACGGCAGGATCTGGCCCTCGTGGATCGGCCCGTCGGGCGGCCCGTCCACGTGATCGAGCACGCGATCGGTCTTGCGGAAGCGCGACAGGAACGCCACGTCCATGCCCAGATGCCGACGCACCACGCGCAGGCAGCGGCGCAGTTCGCGGTCGCTGATCTCGCCCGACAGCAGCTCGAACAACGGATGCGGTGCTGGTAGATCCTCGGTCGACGCCATCCCGCTTCTCCCCTGAAAGCGTTGCGGCCCGTGCGGCGCGCACCGCGCACGGCGCTGCGCCGTAGGCGAGGTGATCGAGCGGCCGGAACCCGGACCTTCCCCGTTGTCCAGCGGGCGACACGTCCGTGTCATTCGACTCTAAAGCGTGACGTATAGCCGCGAAAGCGCAGGCCCGTTCAGGAATCAAGCTGTCTACGGCAGCGACCGCTTCGGTGAGTCCGCCGCCGCGAATCCAGCCAACGGGCGGGCGACCACCGGCGCTGGAGTGATCAGGCATGGTGGCCGACGCCGTGTCGTCGATGGAATGGGCGGCCGGGCTCGCGCATGCCGACGCTGCGACCAGGCGGTGCACGTCACCCTGCCGGCGCGCGCGCCCAGCGCATCAGACGTAGACCATCAATCCCAGCAAATCCAGCGCGGCATGCGCCACGATCGCCGGCCACAGCCGCCCGGTGCGCGCCACCCACCAGCCCAGGATCAGCCCTATCACCACGATGGCGATGGTGCCGACCGGCCCCTGATAGAGGTGGTACGACGCGCGGATCGCCACGCTCACGTTCACCGCGAATGCCGGGCTGTGCCGCCGCTCCAGCGCGCGGATCACGTAGGCGCAGACGAACACTTCCTCGAAGATCGGATTGAGCAGCGAGACCAGCACCACCACGCCGGCCGACAGCGGCCCGGCCACCATCGCGTCCATCGACGGATTCACCTCGGCCGCCACGCTGTCGTTCAACAGGTTCAACGGATAGGTCGCCACCACGCAGGCGGCCAACAGCGCCAGGCCCACGCCGATGTCGCGCGCCTGCCACTGCAGCCCCAGCACCTGCGCCGTCCAGCCACGGAACCACAGCGTCGGCAGCAACAGCGCCAAGACCAGCAGCTCGTAGAACACCATGCCCCACAGGCTCGCGTCGGAGAACGCAGGCGCCGCCACCGGCGCCAGCACCGCCAGCGCACTCCAGTAGATCGGCAACCCGAACGCCACTGCCGTGACCAGCAGTAGTTCACCCCAACCGCCTGACGGTTCCCCACGTCCCTGCATCCACACCCCCCTGTCGTTCGCTGCGCGCCGGAACGGCGTCGTCGCCGCTTCCCACCAGGGGCGTACCGTAGCAGGGTGGCATGACCGGGGACATCGGTGGCGGCGTCATGCGGCGGCGTGCAGTTCAACCCGGCGCGGCGTTATGCGCGCGGCACGGCGCGCATACCAATCCAGTCAAGCTAGTACAGCGCGTCCCGGGTGCGCTGCGGCAGTTCCCGGTCGTAGGTCTCGGCGTCGAACGCGCCATCGGCCAGATGCGCGTGCATGGTGCCGGGGCTGGGCAGGCGATCGCGCGGCAGGTGCCGCGCTGGGTCCCACAGCTGCGAGCGCACGATCGCCTTGGCGCAGTGGAAGTACACCGCCTCGATGTGCACCACGATCACGCTGCGCGGCAAACGCTCGCCGACCGCGAACCGCACCAACAGCTCCGGATCGACCCGGATCTCCGCACGGCCATTCACGCGCAAGGTTTCGCCGATACCGGGAATCAGGAACAGCAACGACAGCCGCGGATCCTGCAGCAGATTGCGCAGGGTATCGATGCGGTTGTTGCCCGGCCGATCCGGCAGCGCCAGCGTGCGTGCATCCAGCACCTGCACAAACCCGGGCGCATCGCCGCGCGGCGAGCAGTCCAGACCCTCGGTGCCGGCCGAGGCCAGCACCACGAACGGCGATGCGTGCACGAACGCCTGGTAGTCGGCGTTCAGGTGGTCGAGTTGCTTGCGCACCGCGCGCTCGACGGGTTGGCCGTATAGGGCTTCGAGTGCGTCGAGGCTGGTGATGCGATGTGCGGGTCGACCCTGCGGCGAGGTGGGCGATGCCGCCTCGCTCGCGACATCCACTTTGGCAGCACCCGCAGATGCAATCGCCGCAGCAAGGACGCTTTCATAAAGGTGCAGACGCAAACGGAACTGAGCGCCCAGCCAACTGATCATCCACAGGAACGCGGCGAACAGCGCCAGAATCGACAGCCATGCAGGCAAGGCCAGAAGATCGCGCCAATTGCGCAGGACGACGAATAACGACAGGCACAATGGCAACAACCCGAGCTTATCCAGGCTGCCGACCAGCAGCCCGAGCTTGGCAGCCAATCGTTCCTGCGACATGCGCGCGTAACGCAATTGGTCTTCCAACACGTCGCGCGGATAGCCCAACAACCACTGCGACAACTTCCGCAGCTCGCCGACATCATGATCGTGTTGCACGATCAACTGTCGCCGCGCTTTGCTGAATTCGTAAATGATGAGCCAAACCGTGCGCAGGAGATACGGCGCAAAGGCGATCGTAAGCGCCAGCCCCACTCGTGACAGGGTCACCATCCACTGCTGCGGTGCAAGCCATAGCAACAGCAGTGACGGCAGCAAACCGATGACGATTCCTACCCATCCCACCGCATTGAGCACGCGCATCCAGCGCGGCGAAGACAATGCAGACACCGGCCCTTCCGGCATCGCCTCGATCTTCTGCTCGAGCAGCGCGAACGTCAGTGGTGGCGAGGCGGCATCCATGGCGGCGATTTCCTTTAGCCAAGCGGGGGAGGCATGGCTCGTGCGGCATCATCCTACTTCTTACACGCTTCACCCAACAGCTGAGATATGGGCGTCACTCGGCCTACTCTCCTCACCACGAGCAGAACATGCTCCAACTTCTTTTCTTTAGGGGCGGGTGGTTGAAATCCGGTGCACCCTGTACCCCGTTATTCCAGCGACGGTGGTGGGCTCTTCCGGATTGCAATAAATATCAACCGCCTTGGACGTCGCATAGAGACTATAAACCAAGGCAATCATATTCTTTTCATTGGAAGGAATGAAGCAATACGACTCCTGCGACATTTGAATAAAGACCGGATTATCACCCTGCCATTCCATGATCGACAGAATTTTGGCTCCACCAAAGTACGTCAAATCACCCGCATTAGCTTGTCCTACCATCAGCAGAAGAAAAAACAAAAACCAGCGCACAAGCCCCCCCTTGAGAAAATAACCCCTGAAAACATGCACCTTCTATCGACCAATTGATGGCCTCATACAAACCATACGTTGCCCGGATCGGACGTCACGCTAGCGTGGTCGCGCGTCATCCCAAACTTCACCCGCACTTCGAATACCCACAATTCAAGCACGTCGCACACCCGTCCATGATGACCAGCGCCTTGGTATTGCACTTGTGGCACATCGTGGCCGACGGCGGGAAACTCGCGCCGTCGCCGGTGACGGCGATGTCCTCTTCGTGGTCGGCGGTGGAGTCGGCGGACACCGCACCCTCATCCGCCCTGCGGGCACCTTCTCCCGCAGGAGAAGGAACCGCCTTGCCTACTTCACTGTTTTTTTTTGAGCGTTCTTCGTACTGCTTGCGCTTCTCGGCGATCAGCGCGCGCTGGTGGTCGCTCATTTCCGGGTCGTGCAGCAGGCCGATCGACTTCATGTGCTCTTCGACGATGCTGCCCAGTTCGGCGACCAGCGACGGCATGTACACGCCGCCGGCCTTGAAGTAGCCGCCCTTGGGGTCGAACACGGCCTTCATCTCGTCGACCAGGAAGGTGACGTCGCCGCCCTTGCGGAACACGGCGGACATGATGCGGGTCAGCGCCACGATCCACTGGAAATGCTCCATGGACTTGGAGTTGACGAAGATTTCGAACGGGCGACGCAGTTCGTGCTCGGTACCGGCGTTGAGCACAATGTCGTTGAGGGTCACGTACATGGCGTGTTCCACCAACGGCGATTTGATCTTGTAGGTGCTGCCGATCAGCACGTCCGGGCGCTCGATGCGCTCGTGCATGTGGATGATGTTGTCCGCCGGCGCTTCGGCCTCGGCGGTGGCACGGTCGATCGACGAGGCGGGCACCGCGGCAGCGGCGTCGCGCGCCTTGTCCTCGGGGGTGACGACGGCGTAGCCCTTGATTTTCTGGTCGATCTTGATGGCCATGAGGCGTGCGTTCCTGGAAGGCGGAGCGGGACGGGCGTGGGCCCGGCCTCTCTCCCGCGCACGGGAGAGAGGGTGCGACGGGACGGCTTACTTCTTGGCGCGGGTGGCCGCGGCCTTCTTGCCGGCGGCCTTGCGCACGGCGGTCTTCTTCACGGCGGCGCTCTTCTTGGCGACCTTGGCGGTGCTCTTCTTGACCGCCTTGGCGACCTTCTTCACCGCTTTCTTGGCGACGGCCTTCTTCGCTGCAACCTTCTTCGCCGCTTTCTTCACTGCCTTCTTGGCAACGGCCTTCTTGGCGGCGACCTTCTTGACCGCCTTCTTCGGCGCGGCCTTCTTGGCGGTCACTTTCTTGGCGGGAGCCTTCTTCGCAACGGCCTTCTTGGCAGCGGCCTTCTTCGCCGGCGCCTTCTTCGCAGCCGCCTTCTTGGCGGTCTTCTTGCCGCCCTTGGTCAGCGCGGCCGCTTCGGCCTGGGCGCTGGCCTTGGCCGCTTCCAGCTTCTTGCGCGCGCTGGCGACGGTCTTCTTGACGGCCTTGCCGGCCTTCTCGGCGCGCTTGGCCACGGCCTTCTCGGCCTTCTTCACCGCCTTGCGGGTCTTGGCGACCTGGTCCTGCACGCGCTTCTGCACGGTCTCGGCGGTCTGCTTGACCGTGGCGACGGCCTCGCTGGCGGTGGCGGCGATGGTCTCGCCGACGTTGGTGGCGGTTTCTTTCACGTTCTCGGCGACCTGCGTCAGCGTCGCCGTGACGCCATTCCCATTGCTCATAAAACCCTCCTCAGGGTGTCAGTGTTTATGTCACGCGGGCGATGCTATACCGATTGCAGCGAAGCGGGGAGCCGGAAACGGCGACATTCGGCGGACGGTGGGGAAGCGTTGGGGAAGCACGGCGTGCCGCGCTCCAGGGCTTCCACCGCCGCCCTCCCCTCCGCCGGCGCGAAGGGGGAGACGGGACGGCGTCAGAACTTGCCGTAATACCCTTCTTTCAGCGCATCGAACAGGTTGGCGGCGGTGTGCATCTCGCCGTCATATTCGATCTGTTCGTTGCCCTTGACCTCGACCACGCTGCCGTCTTCCAGCTCGAAGCGGTAGGTGGTGTTCTCCAGGTCCGCCTCCTTCACCAACACGCCCTGGAAGGCGGCCGGGTTGAAGCGGAACGTGGTGCAGCCCTTCAGCCCCTGCTGGTGGGCGTAGCGGTAGATGTCCTTGAACTGCTCGTAGGGATAGTCGGTGGGGACGTTGGCGGTCTTGGAGATGGAGCTGTCCACCCACTTCTGCGCGGCGGCCTGCACGTCCACATGTTCCTTGGGGTGGATGTCGTCGGCGGCGATGAAGTAGTCCGGCAGGCGCGCGGCCGCGTCCTCGGCGAACGGCATCGCCTTGGCGTTGACCAGGTGGCGGTAGGCCAGCAGCTCGAAGGAGAACACGTCCACCTTCTCCTTGCTCTTCTTGCCCTCGCGGATCACGTTGCGGCTGTAGTGGTGGGCGAAGCTCGGCTCGATGCCATTGGAGGCGTTGTTGGCCAGGCTCAGCGAGATGGTGCCGGTGGGGGCGATGGAGCTGTGGTGGGTGAAGCGCGCGCCCACCTCGGCCAGTTCCTCGACCAGCGCCGGCGCCACCTCGGCGATGCGCTGCATGTAGCGGCTGTATTTGGCGTGCAGCAGCCGGCCTTCGATACGCTCACCGACGCGCCAGCCGTCGCGGGCCATCTCCGGGCGCTGCCGCAGCATCGCCGCGGTGACCTCGAAGGTCTCCTGCATGATCGGCGCCGGGCCCTTCTCCTTGGCCAGCGACAGCGCGGTCTCCCAGCCGGCCACGGCCATCTCGCGGGCGATGGACTCGGTGAACTCGCACGACTCGGCGCTGCCGTACTTCATGCGCAGCATGGTCATGGTCGAGCCCAGGCCGAGGAAGCCCATGCCGTGGCGGCGCTTGCGCATGATCTCGTCGCGCTGCTGCTGCAGCGGCAAGCCGTTGACCTCGACCACGTTGTCGAGCATGCGGGTGAACACCCGCACCACTTCCTTGTATTCCTCCCAGTCGAAGCGGGCGCGCTCGGTGAACGGCTCGCGCACGAAGGTGGTGAGGTTGATCGAGCCGAGCAGGCAGGCGCCGTAGGGCGGCAGCGGCTGCTCGCCGCAATTGTGGGCGTGCAGGCCGTTGCCGTCGAAGGTGTTGATGCCGGGGACCTGCACGTCGTAGACGTCTTCGATGCCATCGGCGGCCACCGACTGCACGGTCGCCACGAAGCGCTCGCGGTTCAACTGGCGACGGTAGCCGGACAGCAGCGCCTTGAGGCGGTTGGCCTTGGCGGTGTCGGCAAAGCCCACCCGTTGGGCGAAGGCATCGAGGTTGTCGCCGCTGACGACCAGTTCGTGCTGCGCCTTGGTGGCGTAGACACGCGTGCCGCCGTGCCCGTCGGGCAGCAACGCCGTGCCGGCGGAGCGCCGGTCGCGGTAGATCTGCGAGGCGATGCCCAGCCGCAACAGCATGCGCTGTGCTGCCTCCAGCCGCGCCAGGTCGGACTGTGCCAGGCGCACGCTGACGCCCTTCTCCTGGCTGTCCTGCACCGAGCCGTCGGTGTCGAACAGGCCACGCAGGAAGCCGCGATGGAAATCGCTGGAGGTCTTCTCGACGGCCGGGGTGATCGCCTTGTCGCCCGGACGCAGGCCCAGCTCCAGCGCCAGATCGCGCAAGGCGGCCGACTTCAGGCGGTACTCGCCACGGTCGCGCACCTCGCTCCAGCCGGCGAAGTCGGCACGGTGCGGCAGGCTGCGCGCGCAGCGCAGGGCTTCGTCCATCAGCGCCATCGGTGCCAGCGGCGCCGCATTGACGGCGGCGGCCTGCGGCCAGACAGACAACACGGCGGCGTCCTGCTTGAGCGTGCCGTCGCCCACCAGCATGCCGAGGAGGAAACCCTCCTCATAGCTGCGTGCGCCGCCCCACTCCGCACCGGCACGGTGATTGTTGAGCAGCACCCGGTCGCCTGCGACCAGTTGGTCCGCCTGGCACCATTGGGTGTCCAGCGACCAGCGGGTCTGCCGCACCACGCGCCGCACGCGGTGGTCTGCGGTCAGACGCAGCGCGTAACCTTCCTGCGTCTGCAGTCGCACCACCTGCTTGTGCGCGGTCTTGAAGAAACCCTCCGCACCGGTGGCATGGTCGCCGCCATCGACCCGCGCCAGGAACGGCGTTCCCAGCAGATCGGCGACCTGACGCGGCCCCTCGGCGGTCTGCACCCAGGTGTCGGCGGTCACGCAAGGATTGGTCGCGCGGATGTTCTCGCACCACCAGTTGTTGTTCATTTCGTTGACGCGGTCGATCAGGATGAAGCCCGGCTCGGCGTAGTCGTAGGTGGAGACCATGATCATGTCCCACAGGTGGCGGGCGCGGATGTGCCCGTACACCTTGCACGCGACCAGGCCGTCGTCGCGCACGATGTAGTCCTTGTGGGTGGGCCAGTCGCGCCAGACCACGGCGCTGGCGTCGGCCAGGTCGACGTCGGCCTCTTCCTTGCGGTTCACCGGGAACACCAGCGGCCAGTCGGCGTCCTGCTCCACCGCCTGCATGAAGCCGTCGGTGATCAGCAGCGACAGGTTGAACTGGCGCAGGCGCCCGTCCTCGCGCTTGGCGCGGATGAAGTCCTTCACGTCCGGGTGGGACACGTCGAAGGTGCCCATCTGCGCGCCGCGGCGGCCGCCGGCCGAGGACACGGTGAAGCACATCTTGTCGAAGATATCCATGAACGACATCGGCCCGGAGGTGTAGGCGCCGGCGCCGGCCACGAACGCGCCGCGCGGGCGCAGCGTGCTGAACTCGTAGCCGATGCCGCAGCCGGCCTTGAGGGTCAGCCCGGCCTCGTGGACCTTCTCCAGGATGCCGTCCATCGAGTCGGTGATGGTGCCCGACACGGTGCAGTTGATCGTGCTGGTGGCCGGCTTGTGTTCCTGCGCGCCGGCATTGGAGGTGATGCGCCCGGCCGGGATCGCGCCGCGGCGCAGCGCCCAGGCGAAGCGCTCGAACCAGTGGGCGCGCTGCTCCTCGCCGGTCTCGGCATCGGCCAGCGCCCGCGCCACGCGCAGGTAGGTGCCGTCGATGTCGGCATCCAGCGGATCGCCCTGCTTGGTCTTGAGCCGATACTTCTTGTCCCAGATGTCCTGCGACGCCGGCTGCATCGGGATGGGGTCGTGCTTGGATCCGGTCTGGACGACTTCCAGGCGCACCGTACTCATTCTGCTGTGTTCTCCTCGAACCTGTCCCGATGGGGCGGATGGGTGGTCATCCGCCGTGTGTCTTGATCTATATCGCACTTGCGCTGCACGGCAGCGACGGCCGCGGCAGCGCGCGCGGCGCCTGCCCTCGACCGACCGAAATTCCCCGAATCCGCGACGTCCCCTGTCACCGTCCCGTCATGCACTGCCGAGCGCGCCCCTGGATGTGAAGTCCTGGTGAAGAAAACCCTAGTTCTAGTGCCGTACCGAATCGATACCGCTACATGTAGTGGCTAATGCAAGCGTGAACGCTAACGCCGGGCAGGCCGACTGTCAACGTCGTCGCGCGCCGATCACGTGACATCGAGCGGGTGTGCACGCGGGGTGCCGTGGCGGCCTTGCGCAGGCGGCGTCGGAACGCTTTCACTGGCGGTTAAACGCCGCGCGTTCATCTTGATTTACGCGCACGCGCGCCCATCTGCCCCACGTCTCCCGCGTTCCCCGGAAACCGACCTCATGCGACCGCTGCCCACGCTGCTGACCCTGACCGCCGCCGCTGCCTTCGGCGGTTTCGCCGCCACCGCCATCAATGCGCAACTGGACAACCGCGCCGAGGCCGCGCCGGTCGCGGCGCCGCCGCTGTCCGGGGCCGCGCGCCTGCCGTCCGCGGTGGCCGGCGAGCCGCTGCCGTCGCTGGCGCCGATGCTGCAGAAGGTGATGCCGGCGGTGGTGAGCATCAACACCAAGCAAGTCGTGCGGGTGCGCAATCCGTTCTTCAACGACCCGATCCTGCGCCGCCTGTTCCCGGACATCCCGCAGGAGCGCATCAACGAGTCGCTGGGTTCGGGTGTGATCATCGACGCGAAGAACGGCTACGTGCTGACCAACCACCACGTGGTGGAGAACGCCGACGACGTGCAGGTGACCCTGGCCGACGGGCGCAGCTTCAAGGCCGAGTTCATGGGCTCGGACGCGGACACCGACATCGCGCTGATCCGGATCAAGGCCGACAACCTCACCGAGATCCGCCTGGGCGACAGCGACAAGCTGCGCGTGGGCGATTTCGTCGCGGCCATCGGCAACCCGTTCGGCTTCACCCAGACCGTCACCTCCGGCATCGTCTCGGCGATGGGCCGCAACGGCATCCGCGGCCTGGGCTACCAGAACTTCATCCAGACCGACGCCTCGATCAACCCCGGCAACTCCGGCGGCGCACTGGTGGACCTGCGCGGCGAACTGGTCGGCATCAACACCGCCAGCTTCAACCCGCAGGGCAGCATGGCCGGCAACATCGGCCTGGGCCTGGCGATCCCGTCGAACCTGGCGCGCGCGGTGGTCGACCAGTTGATCAAGAACAACGGGGTGATGATCCGCGGCACCTTCGGCATCGAGACGCAGAACCTGACCACGCAGATGGCGCAGGGCCTGGGCCTGTCGGCGCCGCGCGGGGCGCTGGTGACGCGGGTGCTGGCCGGCTCGGCGGCCGCGGCCGCCGGGCTGCAGCCGGGCGATGTGATCACCGGCGCCAACGGCGAGCGCCTGGACAGTGCCGAGGCGCTGCACAACTACGAGGGCCTGCAGCCGGTGGGCAGCACGGTCACCCTGGACGTGCGCCGCGACGGCAAGCCGCTGCAGCTCAAGGCCACGCTCAAGGAACAGCCGCGCGCGATCAGCGGCGAGTCGCTGGATCCGCGGCTGAGCGGCGCCACCTTCGCCGACCTGCCCGAATCGCTGCGCCAGTCCGGCATCTCCGGCGTGCTGATCGGCAACGTGGCGCGGGGCAGCCGTGCGGCGCGCAACGGCCTGGCCAGCGGCGACATCGTGGTGGCCGCCTCGGTCGGCGAGTTCGCCGACCTGGCCAGCTACCGCGCCAACTTCGCGCGCAAGCCGGCGCAACTGGTGCTGCGCGTGGTGCGCGGCGGCGCGCAGGCCGACCTGGTCATGCAGTGAGCCGGCGCGCTCAGTCCAGGCGCGCGGCGTAATCGTCGCGCACGTGCTGGTTCAAGTAGGTGGTGAGACCGCGCCCGGCGGCGGCCAGGCGCTGCATCTCCATGACCTGGAGCAGGCCGGGATGCTGACGGTCGTAGCGGTAGGTGGCGCCGTCGGCGAAGCGCAGCACGATCCAGTCCGGGCCGCTGGCGTAGGCGACCACCCCGGCATGGCCGCTCCGGTTGCCGTACGCGTGCATGACAGTCACTCCGGGACTTGGCCGCTCGGCGGCGAGCGCCGACACTATGGCGCACTGCCTGCGGCGACGAGCTAACACCCCGTACACCCCGCCGATGGTATTGGTGTCGCCCGTTCTGCGCAGCGTCCGCATCGGCGGACGGCAGGCCCCCAAACCCCAGAGGAGACATGCCCATGAATGCCAGCCCGACCAATACCGAGAACCTCAAGGACAACCTGAGCGAAGCCGGCGCGCACCTGAAGTCCGCGGCCAGCTATGCCGGCGATGCGATCAAGGGCGCTGCCGGTGCCGCCGGCGAAGAACTGAAGCTGGGCAAGGCCAACGTCAAGGCCGAGCTGTCCGACAGCGCGCTGTCCGGACTGGCGGCAGCCGAGTTCGGCGGCGCGGCGGCGAAGGAGCAGGTGGACGTGCTGCTGGACAAGGGCCGCGACCTGATCGACAGCGCGGCCGAGCTGATCCGCGAGCGTCCGCTGGCCTCGTTCGGCGTGGCCTTCGCCACCGGCTGGATCATCGCCAAGCTGGCGCGCAGCGGCGGCGACAAGTAAGCCGCGCGTGAGCGAGGAGCAGGCCCGCACCGACGGCGCCCCGGCAGACGCCGCGGCCGCACCGTCGCTGGAGGAATCCTTCCGCGCGCTCGGCACGGCCGGGCGCGAAGGACTCAATGCCACCCTGGACACCGGCCGCGCGCTGCGCAAGCTGGTGGCCGCGGACTTCGCCCTGGCCCGCGCCGCACTGGCGCGGGCACTGGTGTGGCTGACCGTGTCGGTGGCGTTCGGCGCCTCGGCCTGGATGCTGCTGATGGGCGCGATGATCGCCCTGCTGCAGCGCATGGGCTGGTCGTGGCTGGCGTCGATCTCGGCGACTGCGGCCTTCAGCCTGGTGGTCACCGCGCTCGGCGCCTGGCAGGCGCTGCGCTACTTCGACATGAGCAAGCTCGACGCCACCCGCCGCCAGTTGGCCAAGCTGGGCATCGGCGGCGACGACGAGGACGGCGACGAGGATGTCGCCAAGCGCGAGGCCACGCCATGACCCTGCGGCAATTGCAGCACCGCATCGCCCGCGCCGAAGCGGTGCTGGAAGGACGCCAGGAGCAGGTGCGCACGCACTGGACGACCCTGCAGCAGGTCTGGCGCGAAGGCTGGACACCGTGGCGGATCGTGATCGTCGGCCTGGGCACCGGCTTCCTGGTCGGCCGCGCCGAACCGGCGGCGGTGGTCGGCAAGCTCGGCGGCGCGCGCTGGCTGCAGATGCTCAGCGCGCTCTCCAGCCTGATCAACGCCACCACCGCCAAGAGCGCGTCCGATGACGCCGAGCGCGCCTCCGACGATGCCGAGGAAGCGGCGGACACCGCACAGGATGCGGCCGTGGATGCCGCCACCCAGGCCCCGCCTCCCGTTGCACCCGTTCCCCCATCCGCTGTCCGCCCGCAGCCGCCGCGGCCGCCGATGGCCTCGCGCCCCGGGCAACCCGCCGCGGCCGAAGCGGCCACCGACCTGTCCGAGCGCCAGGGCAAGGACTGACGTTCCTGGGATCGGCGCGTGGCTGGCCTGGGCCGCCACGCCGCGCGCACGCGGCGGCCACGCCGCCTTGATATCGCGCCGGCCACGATCCGGCCTACACTTCGCTTCCTTTTCGACGCCGTTCGGCGCGTGCACTGCGGCGCGCGCCGCGGCCACTGCATCGCAGGTCCGATGAGCACAGTTCCCGATCCCGCGGTCGTCGCCGACGACGCCCCGCACGGCCCCCTGCCGCCGCCGCCCGCTCCGCGCCCGCGCGGACCGGTCTCGCTGGTGGTGCTGGCCACCCTGGCGGTCTGCTACACCCTGTGGGCCGCACAGGACGTGATCCTGCCGATCCTGCTCGCCGCCTTCTTCGCCCTGGTCGGCAACCCGATCCTGCGCATGCTGCAACGGCTGTACCTGCCGCGCTTCCTGGCCGCGCTGCTGGTGCTGCTGTCGGGCATGGCGGTGGCGACGACGCTGACCGTGCAACTGGCCGGTCCCGCCGCCGAGTGGGCGCAGCAGGCGCCGGCGCAGCTGCGCCACCTCGCCACCCAGGTGCGCGACCTGACCAAGCCGATGCAGCAGGCCAACCAGGCCGCGGAGAACTTCGCCCGCGCCGCCGGCGGCGAGAGCGGACGCCGCGTGCAGGTGATCCGCACGCAGATGGACGACCCGTACAAGGCGCTGGTGCGGACCCCGCGAGTGGCCGCCTCGGCGCTGGCGGTGGTGTTGCTGACGTTCTTCTTCATGGTGTTCGGCGAGAACCTGCAGCGCCATGCGATCGCGCTGCTGCCCAGCCGCCAGCAACAGAAATTCACTACCGAGATCCTGCGCTCGATCGAACGCGAGGTCTCGCGCTACGTCCTGACCATCACCGTGATCAATACGCTGGTCGGCCTGATCTTCGCCGGCATTTTGATCCTGCTGGGCATTCCGCCGCAGGAAGCGCTGCTGTGGGGCACGGTGGTGGCGCTGCTGAATTTCGCGCCCTACGTGGGGCCGCTGATCGGCGCGGTGCTGATGCTGCTGATGGGCTTCGTCGCCTTCCGCGAACCGCTGAGCGCGGCGCTGCCGGCGATCCTGTACCTGGCGCTGCACACCCTGGAAGGCCAGGTGGTGACGCCGATCGTGCTCGGCCGGCGCATGGCGATCTCGCCGCTGATGCTGATCCTGGCGCTGATGCTGTTCGGCTGGCTGTGGGGCATGATCGGCCTGCTGCTGGCGGTGCCGCTGCTGGTGTGCATCAAGATGGTGCTGGCGCGGGTCGAAGGCATGCAGCGTTGGTCGCGGTTGCTGGAGTGAGGCCGGGATTGGGGAGTCGGGATTGGGGATTGGCGGAAGCGCGCGAGTGCTGTCTACCGGGCCCGGCCCGCGGCGGCGGCGACGCTTGGCGTAAAATGCGCCGGTGACTTCCATGCCCTCCTTCCCCGTCCGCGCGATCACGCTGGATCTGGACGACACCCTGTGGCCGTTCGCACCGATCGGCGCGCGCATCGAGCAGGTGCTGCACGACTGGCTGCTGCAGCACAGCCCGGCCACCGCCGCGCGCTTCCCGGTCGCGGCGATGCGGCAGTTGCGCGAAGCGGTGTTCGCCGCGCATCCGCACCTGCACCACGACCTCAGCGAACTGCGTCGGCTGACCCTGCGCCGTGCGCTGCAGGACAGCGGCGCCGATGAAGCGTTGCTGGAACCTGCGTATGCGGTGTTCCATGCCGCGCGCAATCAGGTGGAGTGCTACCCGGACAGCATCGCCGCGCTGGAGCGCATCGCCGCGCGCGTGCCGGTGGTGGCGCTGAGCAACGGCAACGCCGACCTGGCCACGATCGGCCTGGACCACCATTTCGCCTTCCAGCTCAGTGCCCGCGAACACGGCGCGGCCAAGCCGGACCCGGGCATCTTCCGCGCCGCCTGCGCGCGCCTGGGCCTGCCCTGCGCACAGGTGCTGCACGTGGGCGACCATATCGAGATCGACGTGGTCGGTGCGATGCAGGCCGGCCTGCGCGGTTGCTGGATCAACCGCGAGGCGCAGGCCTGGCATCCGCCGACCCCACCCGATCTGCACTTCGACACCCTCACCGGCCTGGCCGACTGGCTGGACGCGACCCAGCCGGCCGACGCGGCGCGCGCCTGATCCGCGCCCTCTCGCCCACCGGTCTTCTCCCTCTTCCAAGGATCCGCTGATGTCCCTGCCGACCGGCTTCACCGACGCCTCCACCCATGCGCTGCCGCTGTACGTGCTCGACCGCGAGCACCTGGCCGAATGGCGCGCGGCGCAATCGCCCGCGTGGGTGGCGTGGATGGACACCCAGCAGTTCATGGCCGCGCCGGGCAGCGTGCTGCTGCTGCCGGGTGCCGACGGCGTGGCGGCCGCGGTGCTGGGCGTTGGCGATCGCGGCGATGCGTATGCCTACGCGCATGCGCCGTTCGCGCTGCCGGCCGGCAGCACCTGGCGCGTGGACAGCGCGCTGGACGCCGACACGCTGGCGACCCTGCACCTGGGCTGGGGCCTGGGCAGCTATCGCTTCGCCCGCTACAAGCAACCGCCGCGGCTGCCGGCACAGTTGCTGGCCACGCCGCAGACCGAAGTGTGCGACCTGATCGCCGCCAGCCTGCGCGTGCGCGACTGGGTCAACACGCCGACCGAGCACATGGGGCCGGAGCAACTGGAAGAGGCCGCACGCGCGATCGCGCAGGAACACGGCGCGCAGTTCGAGAGCATCGTCGGCGACGCGCTGCTGGAGCAGAACTTCCCGGCGATCCACGCGGTCGGCCGCGCCTCGCACCGCGCGCCGCGCCTGCTGGTGCTGCGCTGGGGCGAAGAGGCGCATCCGCACGTGGCGCTGGTCGGCAAGGGCGTGTGCTTCGACACCGGCGGCCTGGACCTGAAGCCGGCCGACGGCATGCGCAACATGAAGAAGGACATGGGCGGCGCCGCACACGCGCTGGCGCTGGCCGGGCTGGTGATGGCGCAGCGCCTGCCGCTGCGGCTGACCGTGCTGCTGCCGGCGGTGGAAAACGCCGTCGGCCCGAACGCCTTCCGCCCGGGCGAGGTGATCGCCACCCGTCAGGGCACCAGCGTGGAGATCGACAACACCGACGCCGAAGGCCGCCTGGTGCTGTGCGATGCGCTGGCCTACGCCGGCGAGCAGCGCCCCGACGCGATCCTGGATTTCGCCACCCTGACCGGCGCGGCGCGCATCGCCCTGGGTCCGGATCTGCCGGCACTGTTCTGCAACGACGACACGCTGGCGCAGGCCTGGATCGCCGCCGGCGAGCGCACCCGCGACCCGGTCTGGCGCATGCCGCTGTGGCGTCCTTACCTGCGCTATCTCACCAGCTCGGTCGCCGACCTGGCCAACGCCGGCTCGCGCATGGCCGGCGCAGTGACCGCCGCCCTGTACCTGGAGCGCTTCGTGCCAGCGCGGCAGGCCTGGGCGCACCTGGACGTGTACGCCTGGAACGACAGCGACCGCCCCGGCCGCCCGGCGGGTGGCGAAGCACTGGCGCTGCGTTCGGCATATGCCATGCTGAAGGCGCGTTACGCGGGGTAAATCCGGCAGGAGCGCGGCGCGCGACCTAGATCTTGTCGAGCACAGCACCTCGCGCCATCCGTTTCGAATTCCGAGGCGCGGAACCGGTCATGCCGCCAGCGCGTCCATCAGAGATTTAGCTGTCGACACAATCATAAGATCTGCGTTCTCGACCACATCCTCTTTTGTTCCATGGCCGAGACTGAACAAATAGAGTTGCGCGCCTTCCCGACGCGCAAACTTCATTGCAGGAATGAAGTCACTGTCTGCCGTGACAAGTACGATGACTTCCACATGCTTTTTTAGAGTCAAGGCAGCGATATCCATGCCGATACGCATGTCCACGCCTTTTTGCTTGATGACCGGTTTCAGGTCCGAGCTTTTCAGCTTCAACGTGTCAGACCCGGCATCGTAGTTCCCCGCGCTCTTCAGCGACTTGAACTTTGCCATCCAACCATCGTGGCTGCATTCGCCCTGACGAAGCGCAAATGGGGAAGCTTGGCAACATCCCTCACCAAGGCCACGTTGGATTGGAACACAGGCGTCTTGTCGTACTCGATGACCTCGCCAGTGACAGGCTGCTCAACCGATCTTCCAAGTGGCGCAGCGTCGTAGTAGTAGACGCGATGCAGAAGGCAATCCTGAAGGCATTCGTGCTTGCGAATTGCCTCTACAAGTTGCTGTATGCGGTTGGCGGAAACTTCACCGCTCGACTTCAATTTTCTTTTGATGAATCCCGCATCCAGCAGGACGGCAAAGCGCCGATGCATGCCCATCTCCCTAGGCAATAAGATGGCCGGATGCAGGTGGGGGGCAAGCCCCGCTTATATGTCACCTGCAAACGGCCGGTTTTCGGTTCAAATACTGATACCAATCGACGGTACCGTCAAGTGAAACCCTTACCAGTGACGCCGGCAGTTTCAAATCAGGCGACATCATTGGTGGTGCAACCAAACCTCGGACATCCAGAGACAAGTAGCCACGACGTCGGACATCGTCCTTGTCTTACCGCCGTTGACAACAGGAACACAGCTGTCAACCCGCCAACGCCTCCAGCGAATCGCGCTCGATACCGGCGTAGATGGCGAACTCGTCGTGCACCGTCGCGCCCAGCGCCTGCTCGAACGCGGCGCGGTTGGCGTGCGCGGCGTAGGCGCGCTGTTCGCCGCCGCCGAGGTTGGACTGGAAGATGCCGGCGGCGCTGACCGGCAGGAAGTCCTCATAGACGATCGGGTCGGCGCTGGCCAGGCCGTCGGCGATCAGCGCTTCGGCCGGCTTTCCGGCCAGGGCCTCGGCGCCGGCGGCGCGACCGGCGTCGGTCAGTGCGTAGCGGAAGTAGCCCAGGCCCTCGCGGCGCAGGGTGGCGTAATCGTCCGGGAAATCGGCGAAGGCCGCCTGCAGGCGCGTGGCGTAGTCGGCACCGGCGCTGCCGTCGGCGGCGCGTGCGCGTTCCAGCAACGCGTCGTACAGCGCGCGGCCCTTCGGCGTCAGGGCCAGCCCGCGCTGCTCGATCTCGCCGAACCGCGCGGTGTGGGTGCCGGCCTCGGCGTCGTCCGCGCCGGCGGGGAAGCGCACGGTTTCCTCCAGTGCCTTGAAGCTGGTCTGGCGCAGCAGGATCGGGCAGGCGCGACGCGGCGGGCCTTCGATCACCGCCTTGGCATCGATGCCCCGGCGCAGCATTTCCGCCTGCGCCGCGTCGATGTCCAGGGTACGCGGGGTCAGGTGGTTGATGTGCGGGCCATGGAAGCTGACCACGTCGGCGATCAACTTGTGCGCCTCGCTCAGCGCGCGGTAGGTCGGCAGGCTCACGGTCGCGTCGCTGTGCCAGCGGAAGGTTTCCAGCGCCTCGGCGACGAAGCGCTGCGCGTCGGCGTCGGCCAGGCCGCCGTCGCGTTCGCACTGCGCGATCAACGCGAGCGCGCCGTCGGTGAAGATGCGCCGCTTGGCGAGGATCTGCGCCGCCTGCTCGCGCAGCGCCGGGTCTTCGATCAGCTCCAGCCGCAGCAGCGAGGTGAACACGCGGAACGGATTGCGCGCCAGCGCCGCCGCCTCCAGCGGGCGGAACGCGGTGGAGTGCACCGGCACGCCGGCCACCGACAGGTCGTAATAGCCGACCGGCGCCATGCCCATCACCGCGAACAGGCGGCGCAGCGTGGCCAGTTCCTCGGCGGTGCCGACGCGGATCGCGCCGTGCCGCTCCTGGTCCAGGCGCGCGCGTTCGTCGTTGCGCTGCAGCTGCGCCTCCAGTGCCGGGTCCGCGGCCAGGGTCTGCGCATTGACCTGCGCCACCAGCTCCATCAGCGTGCCGTACAGCGGCACCTCGGTGCGGTACATGTCGGACATGGCCTGCGCGAACAGGCTGCGGATAGCGTCGGGCGAAACGAAGGCATTGGTCATCGGGCGGTCCGGGACGGCGGTGGCGCCGGCGGCAGGACCGGCAGAACGCCTATTCTCGCGCTGTGGCGGCGGCGCGGCCAGTGCGGATGAATGCGCGGCGCGTACCGGTGCGGCACGCGAGTGGCCGGCACCGCTGTCTCCTTCTCCCGCCGGGAGAAGGTGCCCCGCAGGGGCGGATGAGGATCCGGGCGCAGCCTTGTGCACCCAAACTGCCTGGGGCGCTGCGCGCCCCGACCCTCACCCCAACCCCTCTCCCGGGGGGAGAGGGGCTTGTGTGCGCTGACGTTGATGCATACCGGTGCCTGCATGCCGTGCAGGGCAACGGGACGTTCGCGCAACGACATGGGCGCACGTGCAGGCGGCCGCTCTGTGTCGTTGTGCTGCACCGCGCTTATTGCGTACGCGTGGATCCGTCCTGCGGCTGTGCCGCGGCGCGATCGCGTGCGGCGCGGTCGCCCAGTTGCCGGCGCAACAGCGCGTCCAGCACGATCGGCCGATCCCAGTGGTCGTAGCTGGCGACGATGGCATGGCGCAGCGCGCGGTAGGCCAGCGAGCCGGGCGGCGCGTCCATGTCGCTCGCCACCACTGCCCAGCCGGCAGGGACGCCGGCCGCGGTGCGGGCGCGCACCACCTCGCGGTAAGGCCGTCCCGCGGCCTTGGCCAGGAACGCGGCGACATAGACATCGCGCGGCGGCCAGCGCCGCTCGCGCAGCAGCACCTCGGCATAGCCTCGCGGCATCTGCGCGTAGCGCGCCACCTCGTCCAGGAAGCTGTCGGGGTAGCGCGCGGCGTAGCGGTCGATGTCCAGCAACTGCCGATCGATCCAGGCATCGTCGGTACCGGGCACCTCGACCGGTGCCGTTTCCCCGCTCTCGAAGGCAGGGGCGCGCGCGGGCGCTACCGTCCCCTGCGCCATGGCCGGGCCGACAGCCAACAGGGCAGCGCACAGGAACAGACCGGCAGGAGACGGAAGCGGAGGCATGCGTCGATTCTGCCGGAGGCAGTGGGCGCTGTCAGCGCGGCAAGCTGGCAGGGATGTGCACCGCAGGCTCGGCGGTGTCGCGGCTGAAGCCCCTCCTACGCGACAAGGCCAGAGGCCGGTACGCCACGCCGCCTGACGCGGCAGCGGCTCAGCCCCGCTGCAGGCTCGCCGCATGCCGGTTGAGATCGGCCACCGCCTGCGGCCAGTCCGCGGCCGCGGCCACTTCGCGCAGGCGCGGTTCGTCGGCCGACAGCCCGTGCTCGGCCTCGTGCGCCCAGGTGGTGGTGTACGGCGTATGGATGCCCCAGCCGCCGAGCGCGATCACCGGCTCCACGTCCGAGCGCAGCGAGTTGCCGATCATCACGAAGCGCTCGGCGCCGATACCGAACTCGGACAGCACCTTGGCGTAGGTCTTGGGATCCTTCTCCGACACCACCTCGATACGCGGGAACAGCTCGCCCAGGCCGGACTGCGCGATCTTGGCTTCCTGATGGAACAGGTCGCCCTTGGTGATCAGCACGATCTCGAACTCGGCCGCGATCGCCGCCACCGCCTCGCGCACGCCGGCGATCACCTCCACCGGATGCTGCAGGGTGGCGCGGCCGATCTCGACGATGCGCCCGATGTCGTGCGCGGAAATGCGCGCCTCGGTCAGCTCGATCGCCGCTTCGATCATCGACAGGGTCATGCCCTTCACGCCATACCCGAAGACCTTGAGATTGCGGCGCTCCACCGCCAGCAGATGCTGCAGGGTGCCGGCGTCCTGCAGGTCCAGGTACTGGCCGAGGATGGCTTCGAACGCGGCCTCGGCGTCGCGGTAATAGTCCTCGCTCTTCCACAGGGTGTCGTCGCCGTCGAAGCCGACCAGGGCGATGGGAGAGGAACGCAAGGCGGTAGGTGTCGGCATCATCCGCCAAGCATAGCAGCGGGTCGCCGACCAATAGACGACAGGCACTGTCCTGCAGCACAACGCACGACGGCGGCCCAAGGCCGCCGTCGTGGTGAAGCGTCAGCGTGCACCACGAGGCTCGTGGTACACCAGGGTCGCTCGTGGTACACCAGGGTCGGCCCCGGCCAGGCGGCGCGCGTCCTCATCGCCGCGCGACCGCCTTGCCGGTACCGCTCCGGTTACTGGCCGCCGTTGCTGTCGCTGCCGGTCGCCGCGCCGCCCTGCTGCTTGGCGACGTAGGCCTTGTACTCGTCCGGGGTCAGCTTGCCGTCGTGGTTGGCGTCGGCCTGCGCGAAGATCTGGCTGAGGCCGGCGTTGACCTGCGCCTCCTGCTTGCTGATGGCGCCGTCCTTGTCGGCGTCCACGTCGGCCCAGGTCTGGGCGCCGCCGGAGGCCGCGCCGGCCTGCCCGCTCTGGCCGGTGGCGCTGGTGGACGACTGCGTCTGCGCCTGCGCGGCGGCATCGGCCTGCGCGTCCTGGGCGAACGCCGGCAGGGCCAGCGCGGCGGCGAGAAGGGCGGCGGTACCGATCAGCGGGGTGCGGGTGCGAATGTTCATGGGTGGATTCTCCTTGGCTCTCTCGGTGTGGCATGTCCGGTCGATTCCGGAACACGGCGCTACCGTGCCGGTCTCAGACTGAATCCATTCCCTGTCGAAATTCGCCGCAAAACGCTTCGTTAACCACGGCGTGCGCGCAGCACGCTACCGCGCTGGTTAGGGATCGGTGAGCACGCGGTAAGGCGACCATTCAAGACGTTTGGATTGCAGAAAGAAAACGTCTGTTTCAGCGTGTTTCGTGACCGCCGTCGCCGGCGTTTTCGCTTGAACGCGCCCTGAATACAACCCACGCGAGGGCCACGCCGGAGAGGGCGCCGGCCACTTCCAGCACCACCCGCGAGCCCAGTTCGTCCGGATCGTGGATGCTGGCCAGGGCGATGCGCGCGTACAGCGGCGACTCCAGGCGCACGATGCTGGTGTAGAACAGGTTCCAGCAGTCGATCCCGGCCGACACCGCCACCGCGATCAGGCAGGCGCCGCCGAGTTGCTGGCCCTCGGACCAGCCCAGCCGCCGGCCCAGCCATTGCCACAGCGCATACACCAGGAAGCCGACCGCCAAGGCGATCAGCCCGGCTTCCAGCGAGCCCAGCAGGCCGAAGTGCAGCGGCAGGTTCATCGGGTGTCCTCGGTCGGCAAGGCCGCAAGTCTAGAGGCTGTCGCGCATCGGCGTGCGCCGCGCCACGTCAGCACGCGAATCAACTGGCGTTTTCGGCGATCGCGCTCACCACCGGCGCGCCGTCCTCGTCCCAGCGCACCGTCATCAGCATCGGCTTGCAGCACACCTGGCAGTCCTCCACGTACTGCTGCACGTCCACCGACGGATCCAGGGCGACGTCGATCCATTCGCCGCAGTAAGGGCATTGCAGGTCGACGAACTGGTGCGTGCCGGTCATGGGTGGTCCGTGGCGAAGACGAGGAGGCGCTAGCGCACCGGCACGTCGAAGGCGACGCCGGGGCTGGGCTCGGGCTGGAAGGTGTAGTGCCACCATTCCATCGGATAGTTGACGAAGCCGCGCGCGGCCATCGCCTTCAGGAGCTGCTGACGATGCCCGCGCTGGGTGGCGTCGATGGCCGGCGTGTCGGTGTGCGCGCTGGGGTCGAAGAAGTCGAAGCCGGTGCCCATGTCCACTGCGCGGCAAGCGCCCTGGCGGCAGTCCAGCAGACCCAGATCGACGGTGGCGCCACGGCTGTGGCCGGAGTGTTCGGCGATGTAGTCGCCGAGCAGCACGCCCTTGTCGAGCTTGGGGTAGTAGCGCGCCTTGGCGACCTGATCCTGCGGATCGCGCGCCCAGGCGACGAAGGCGCGGACCGAGCGCTGCGGCCGATAGCAGTCGAACACCTGCAGGCGGTAGCTCTTGGCCTGCAGGTCGCGTTGCACCTGCGCCAGGGCCTTGGCCACCGGCGCCAGCAGATAGCACTTGGGCGCGTCGTAGCCGGGCACCGGGCGACCGGTGAAGTTGTCGTGGCCGGCGTAGCGGATGTCCATCGCGATGTCCGGCGCCAGCGTGTGCACGTCGACCAGTCCCGCCTGTTCCGGCGTGGTCGCCGGCGAGGTGGTCGGTTCCACCGCGAACGTAGCAGGCACGACGGCGAACGCGAGCGTCAGGCCCACTGCGCGCAGCGCGCCAGCCCGGCGCCCGGGGCGCGACGGAGAAAGGTGGCGGCAGAAGCGGTCATGCGGCATGTGTGCAGCATAGGCCATGGCCGCGGCCGCTGTCCTGCCGCGCGCCTGCAACGACGCGCGATGCGAACTGCGCAAGGCAGGGCGGCCAGCGGCGCGTGCCGATGACCGCCCTGCGCGGGGCGACTCAGCGCCCGGGGGCTTGCGACTGGGTCTGGGTGCGCTGCTGGTCCTGCACCTGCCGCTCCTGCGCCTGGCGCTGGGTCTCGGCCGCCAGTTGCTGCTGGCTCTGCTCCAGCGGCACGGTCGCCGCCTGCTGACGATCGACATACGCGCGATGCACGTCGTGCGCGTTCTCCGGATTGCGCTGCACCGCGATCATGCCGCGGCCATCGGTGCTGGCGACCAGGTCGTCGATGCGCGACATGCCGCTGACCTTGGCCTCGAACGCCAACTGCCCGGCCGCACGCTGCATGGACTCGCGGTCGCCGTAGCCACCGTTGCGGCCCTGCTTTTCCAGCTGCGCGACCGCCTGGTCGAACAGCGGACTGTCGCGCCGCAGTTGCTCCAAACCCTGCTGCCGCTGCACGCTGCGGTCGAGCGCGCCCAGCGTCTCCGGGCCGGCCTTGCCGTCCACGCCCTTCAGGTGCTGGTCCTGCTGGAACTTCTCCACCGCCGCTTCGGTCTTCGGGCCGTAGGTGCCGATCGCATCCTTGGCCTCCAGGTAGCCGAGCGTGGCCAGTTTCTCCTGCAGGCCCTTCACCGCCTCGCCCTGCGCATTGCGCGCCAGCACGCCGTTGTGCGCGGCCGGCTCGCGATGGCCGTCGTGCGGCTTCGGCGCGGTGTGCCCGTCGCGCTGCTCGCCGGGCTTGGCCACGGTCTTGCCGAGGTCGGCCAGCTTGAGCAGGTCGGCCTTCTCGTTCTCGGCGCGGTTCTCCAGCGAGTCCAGGGTCTTCTGCTTGTGCACGCGCGGGAACAGCTCCTTGACGTGCTCGGCCTTGTAGTCCTGCACCGCGCTGACGATCTCCTTGTCGGAAATCTTGGACAGATCCGCCTGCTTGCCGAACTTCTCTTCCATGGCGCGCAGGAACACGCCGGACCCGCCCGGCTTCTTGTCGCTGCCCGGACCGTACTGGACCGCGGTGCTCCACATCGCGTCCTGCACCGCCGGGCCGCGGTCGGACAGGTCCATGCCCTTGTCCTTGAGCCGGTCGACCAGTTTGTCGAAGTGGGTGCGCTTGATGTAGTCGTGCTGTTCCTGGCCGAAGCCAGGGTCGGTCTTGGCCAGTTCCTTCCACTTGGCGCTGAACTCGGCGGAACCCGGCTTGAGGCCGGCGAAGTCGTCGCTGTACTTGCTGTCCTTGACGAACGCGGCGACGGTGCCGCCGTTGATGACCTTGCCCTCACGGGTCGTCGTCTGCGAGGTCATCTGGTACGAGCCGTAGGACACGCCGCCCGGGTCGTCGACGCCGGAGGACACGGTCGACGCGCCGCGGCCGCCGGTCTCGTAGTGTTTGGAGGTCTGGCCCAGTTCCCAATCCTTGTCGCTCATCGCGTTCTCCTTGGCAGGACGCGCGGCGTGGAAAGCGCCGCGCGTCGGGTTCGATACAGGGGTGGTCAGTGCGCTTCGAGTTCGTCGGCGCGGTGCGCGGTCATTTCCAGCCGGCATTCGGCCGCATCCACGCGCTCGGCCTGGCCGCCGTCCGGATCGGCGACGCACTTTTCGTCGCGCTCGGCGATCCACTTGCGCTGCCGCTCGCGCAGCGCGTGCTGCTCGGCCTCACTCAGTTTGGCCATCGCCGCCTTGTAGGCGGTGTTGAGGCGCTGGTCCTGGTAGGCGTGTTCGTCGGAAATGCAGTCCAGCATCGCCGGGGTCGCGCCGCCGGCGGCGGTGATGCAGGTGTCGTAGGACGGTCGCAGCACGGGGGATTCTCCTGAAGCGGTGGAAGGGGTGGGCGCCGCAGCCGGTGCAGCCGGCGTGGCCGCGCCCGCATCGCCCTGGGTACCGGCATCGTGCGCGGCGGCAGGGGACGCGGCGGCCGCAGTGTCCGCCACCGGAGCGGCCGGTGCCTGCGTCTGGCTGGGGGTGGAAGACGGCGCACTGCACGCGGCGGCGGCCACGCACAACAGCAGCAGGGAAGAGTGTTGGAACGCCTTGGCGATGGCCATGGTCGGAATGCGTCCTTGTCGTTTGCGCGAGCGGGAAGGCGAGGTTCTAATCGATCGTCGTGCACACTGTCCATCGCACGCCGCGATGGCAGGCGATCGTGTTTGGCCGGCGTTGGGCAATGTCGCGCCGGCGCATGCGCGGCGGTCTTGCGCAGCGCTCGACATCGCCACGCACGACCACCGCCGCGCAACGCGCGACGGCGGCCGTTGCCGCGAGACCGATCAGCGCGGCGCCTGGGTCTTTTCGCGCTGCGGATCCGGCTGCTGCGCCTGCTCCTGCGTCTGCCGCTGGGTTTCGGCGGCCAGCTGCTGCTGGCTGCGCTCCAGCGGCACCGCCGCGGCCTGCTGCCTGTCCACGTAGGCACGATTGACGTCGTGCGGATTGTCGGGATTGCGCTGCACGGCGATCAGGCCGCGGCGGTCGCCGCTGAGCACCAGGTCGTCGATGCGGTTCATGCCGCTGACCTTGGCCTCGAACGCGACCTGGCCGGCGGCGCGCTGCATCTCTTCGGCGCTCTTGAAGCCGCCGTTGGGTCCCTGCTTCTGCAGGTGGTCCATGGCCTGCTTGTACAGCGGGTTGTCGGCCAGCGCCGCCGCGTCGGACTTGGCCTGCGCCGGCTGCTTGGCGATCGCCTCCAGGGTGGCCTTATCGGCGATGCCGGTCGGCGCCAGGCCCTTCTCGCGTTGCAGGTTGGCGACCACTTCCTTGGTGCGATCGCCGTAGTAGCCGGTGCCGCTGAGCAGCTTGCCCTGGTCGTCCTTGACGCCCAGTTCGATCAGGCGCTGCTGCATCGCCTTGACGTCGGCGCCCTGCTCGCCCGGCTTCAGCGCCGTGCGCGGCTCCTGCGCGCCCTGCGTCTGCGCCTGGGTCTGCTGGCGGTCCTGCAGCAGGTCGCGGCCCTTGGCCAGCGGATCGGAGGCGAACAGCTTGGCGTTCTGATGCGTGGCCAGGTAGTCGTCCAGCGGCATGGTGTTGACGCCCTTGCTGCCGGTGGACTGGCTGACCAGCAGTTCGCCGCTCTTGGGATCGCGCACGACCATCATGATGTGGTCGATGCCCTTCCAGTGCTCGTGCGCGGTCTTGCCTGAATCCACGCCGATGACCATGCCTTCCTTCAGCGCGCCGGGCTTGAACACGTCCTTGCCCTCCAGCAGCACGCCGGAGCTGTCGTAGGCCTTCTTGACGATCTCGCCGGAGCCGGTCATGCCCTGCACCAGCATGTCCTTCTGGGTGAACACGTCGCGACCGGCCTTGCGGTTGATCTCGTTCATCGTCGCGTTCTGCAGCTCGGTGACCCAGCCGGAACAGTCGATGTAGCCCTGCGACAGATGCTTGCCGTCCACGCCGGGGTGGTAGTACTTGCTGCTCTTGACGTTGATCGCGTACTTGACGTCGTCGTGCTTGACGCCCAGGTCGTAGGCGGCGGTCAGCGCGATGCCGTCGTGGCCGCCCTGCTTGCCGCCGGCCGGTGCCGGCGTGCGCGCGGGCGCCTGGGCGGCCTGGCCCTCGGCGAGCGGCTTGATGCCCTTTTCCGGGATCGCGATGTGGTCGTACTTGGCGTCCCAGTACTTCACGAAGGCCTTGGCCATGTCCTGGTCGGACAGCTTCTTGAAGTCGGCCAGCGAGGTGCCGGTGTAGGCCTGGAACTGGCGCGCGCCCTGCGCATCCTTTTCGCCGGGGACGTTGTTGAGGATGTTGGCGCGGGTGCCCTTCAGCTCGAAGTGGCCGGTGGCGATCGCGGTCTGGATCGAGCGATAGCCGCCGGCGCCCTGCTGGTGCGCCATGTACATGTCCAGGCCGTCGGGCTGCGCATTGCCGGACAGGTAGGGGCGGCCGTCGCGCTCGTGCTGGCGGGTCAGGCTGTTGCGGTTGTCCTGGTACATGCGCGCGGCGGCATCGGTGTTGGCCACCGCGTCGAGCTCGCGACCGCGGATGCCGTAGGCGCTGGCGGCGCCGGGCGTGAACTGGAACAGGCCCTTGGCGCTGTTGGGACCGCGGCTGGCCTGCTCGTCGAAGCGGCCGCCGGTTTCGATGTAGGCGAAACGCATGAAATCGTCGACCGGAATCTGCCGCTGCCTGGCTTCCCGCTCGATGATGTCGAGATTCTCTGCCTTGGTGGTATCGCGTGCCATCTCGTGTAACTCCTTGAGGTTGAGGTACGGCCATCGCGGCCGCCTGGGTCAACCGAGCTCGTCCATGAGCTTGTTAGTGCGCGGTCAACAGAACGATTGCGTACTGCGGAACATCGGGTGCTGCGTCACCGGCGCGCCGCCGCGCGCCGTGGAGTCATGCGACGGGCGTCGGCTGATACTGGCCGCTGTCCGGGTCGTAGGCGTACTGCAGGACGTCGCTGCCATCGAGCAGGCGCGCGCGGCCGGGACCGGCGATCGCGGTGCCGTGCAGCGCCACCCGCAGCGCCGGCATGTGCTGGCCGGGCACCGCCTGGAATTCCAGAGCACCGTTGCTGGACACGTGCGGCACCACGCCGTCCGGGTCGCTGGCCGCCTCGTTGTCCTCGCCGGCCGCCACCGTGCCGCAGTAGACCCAGCTACGGTAATCGCCGAGGTCGTGCCGGTTCGGATCGAACACGAACATGGCGAAACCGGCTTCGGTGATGCCGTTTTCGAAGCGGGTGGTCGGCACGGCCAGCAGCAACCGGCCATCGCCCAGCGCATGCTGCTGCGGCGCGCGGGTGGTATCGAACGCATCGGCGCGCGCGTAGGCGCCGAAGCTGCCGACGTAACGCTGCGCATGCAGCACCATCCACGGCCGCTCGCCGCCCGGGGTGGTCAGCTGGAAGGTCGCGGCACCGAGCGAGACGCCCTCGCCGGGGTTCGGGAAGGTTTCCGCATCGTCGATGCCGTACCGGCCCGGCGTGGCGTAGCTGAAACCGGTGTAGTACCGCTTGCCGTCCAGCTCGAAATGCCGGCCGCCCCAGAAATTCACCACGGCACCGTTGTCGATCTCGTAGGACACGGCGCCATCGCCGTCCCAGCCGTAGATCAGGTACAGCACGCTGCCCGCATCGGGTGGCACTTCGGGAGCGGCGCGCTTGTTGTCGTTCGACATGTCCAGAACATCCTGTATTCGGTGAAGAAGCCGGAAGAACCCACCTGCACATTCCGATGCGCCCCGCTACCGCGGCCGGCGTGACCCAGGCGGCGCACGACGCGGACGCGGCGCGCTGCACGGAGAGCACACTCCCCGCAGGCGCAGCTTCGGACGGAACAAGGTGACGTGCACGCCGGCCCCGAGCAGGGGCGGTGATGGCGGTCGCGCATGGCGAACCGCACGCCGGCAATCCACGCCGGCATTTCGGGCGAGTGCAGCATCCCATGCCGCTCGCGAATGACTCGCCTGATCATCAGGCCCCGTGGGGCGCATCTTAAACCAGGTCCTACGCCCGAAACCACCGCTGCCGCGCGCGCCGCGTCACATCCGCGCGCCGTCCGTTCAGCGGTCCAGCGGCGGGGTGTACTGCTGCTTGGCGGAGTCGTAGGTGTAGGTGACGGCATCGGCGGGGCCCAGCGTGCGCACCTTGCCCGGCCCTTCCACCGCCGTGCCCTGCAGGGCGATCCGCAGCGACGGCACATTGCCGCTGGCCGGCGGCACGAAGCTCAGCGTGCCGGTGCTGGTGGCGCATTTCATGGTGCCCTGGTCGTCGCAGGCGGCGCTGTTGTCCTCGCCGGCGGCGGCCGTGCCCAGGTAGACCCAGCCCTTGTAGTCGCCAAGGTCGTTCTTGTTCGGGTCGAAGGTGAACACCGCGAAGCCGGCACTGGTGATGCCGTCGGCGAAACGGGTGGTCGGCAGCGCCAGCAGCAGGTGGCCATCCTTGGTCTCGGTGCTCTGCGGCTTGCGCTGTTCGTCCAGGGTGTCGGCCTTGCCGTCGGAGCCGAAGTCGCCGGCCCAGCGCTGCGCGTGGAACAGGGTCCAGGCCGGCTTGCCGCCGGCGCTGTCGAGCACGTAGGTGGCCTGGCTGATGCTGACGGTCGCGGCCGGGTCGGGCATGTCCTGGTCGCCGGCCGGGTCCCCGGGCTTGGCGTACTTGCCGCCGGTGGCATTGGCGAAACCGGTGTAGTACTGCTTGCCGCCGAGGTCGAAGCGGTAGCCGTACCAGAAGCTGGCCACCGCGCCGTTGTCGATGGCATAGGACGCCGAGCCGTCGCCCTTGGCGCCGTAGATGTCGGCCAGCACCTGGCCCGGCGCCGGCACCTCGGCGGCGGCCGGCTGCGCCGCGGCGCTCGCGTCGGCGGGCGCGGCGGATGCGGGCGCGCTCGCCGTCGCCGGGGTCTGCGCCGCGGCCGGCGCATCGGCGGCCTTGTCCTTGCACCCGCCCAACAGCAGGAAGGTTGCCGCCCACAGGGCCGTGGTTCCTCGCCTCATCGCACTGCGTCCTTTGGAGTCCGTTGGCGCGCGATGCTACCAAGAACCGCGGCGACGCCAAGTGACAGGCGTGCACGCCGTCGGGACCGGCACCCAGGCCGCAGCGCCCCGGCTCAGGGCGCGTCCGGCTCCATCGCCGGCACCGGCTGCGGGCGCGCCAGCAGCGGCTGGGTCAGCGCGTACAGGATGCGCAGGTCTTCGGCGTCGAAGGCGGTGGCGTCGTTGCCGCGGTAGTGGTGGTGGAAGGCGCGCAGGGTCGCCGCCCGGTCGTCGACCGGATAGCCGATCAGCGCCAGCGCCTGCCACGGATCGAAGCCGGGGGGCGCCGGCGGCGTGTCGGCGGCCGGCCAGCGGCCGAAGCCGGCCTCGGCCAGACGCTGCCAGGGGAACAGCGGGCCCGGGTCGACCTTGCGCGAGGGCGCGAAATCCTCGTGCCCGACCACCTGGGTGCGCGGGATGCGCAGGCGCGTGCACAGGTCCTCGAGCAGCACCAGCAGGCTGGCGATCTGTTGCTGCGCGAACGGGGTCTTGCCGTCGTTGTCCAGTTCGATGCCGATCGAGGCGGAGTTGATGTCGGTGATGGTGCCCCAGCGTCCGGCGCCGCCGTGCCAGGCGCGGTCCTGGTCGGCGACCAGTTGGTAGCGCGTGCCGTCGCGGCCGATCAGGTAGTGCGCGCTGACCTTGCCTTTGCTGTTGTGCGAGCGCAGCGTGTCCAGGCTCTGCTGTACCGAGTGCTGGTCGGTGTAGTGGATGACGATCAGGATCGGCCGGCGCGTGTCGTAGTTCGGCGACGGCACCCAGGTGGCCAGCGGATTGCGCTGCGGCGCGTGCGCGCAGGCCCCGAGCAACGCGAGCGTGGCCAGCAGCAACAGCCGGCGCACAGCGGACAGGGACGGCACGGGAACACGGGTCATGGACACTTCCTGGTCGGCGACGCACAAGCGTACGCAATCGGCGCGGCGACGTCGTGCAGGGACGCGCCGACGCTCACCGGCGCGCACTCAGAAGCGGTAGTTGAAGTTGACGGACCACTGCCGGCCGATCGCGCTGTACACCCGCGGGAAGTACGGCCAGCTGGTGTAGGTGTCGTCGCGCGGGTGCAGCGCGTCGAACACGTTGAGCACGCTCAGGCCGATGGTCGCCTTGTCGGTGATCTGCTTGGCGAGGTCGAGGTTCCACGCCAGGTAGGGTGCTACCCGGCCGCGCTCGGCGTAGTCGGGCCGCGAGCCGTAGCGGTAGCCGTACACGCTGGCCGACCAGTCGCCGCGGCTCCAGTTCGCACGCCAGTTGCTGCGCGTGCGGAACGCCAGGTAATCGACGTCGTTCATCACGTCCACCGGGCGGGCGCCGGCGAACTGCGCCACCTCCATCCGCAGCACCCGGGTCAGCCCGCCCTGCAGGCCGAGCGTGCCCCAGGCGCCGAGGTCGAGGTCGTAGCGCAGGCTGGCGTCGACGCCGTCGGTGCGCATCAGCGACTGGTTGATGGGGAAGGTCTTGAACGCGGTGATCTGGCCTTCGCTGGTCAGGTCGGTGCCGGGGCTGCGCGTCACCGCGTCCAGGTAGAAGCGGCAGGCCGCCGAGGCGGTGTCCACCGCGGCGCCGGCGCGGTCGCGGCCGAGCAGGCAGTTGGCGTTGTTCTCCAACAGGGTTTCGCTGGAGATGGCTTCGACCCGGCCCTTGAGTTCGATGCGGTAGTAATCCAGGCTCAGCGACAGCGCCGGCAGCACATCCCACACCGCGCCGAGCGTGGTCGACTTGCCGGTCTCCTCGCGCAGCAGCGGATTGGAGGCCTGGGTGGAGAAGGTCTGATACTCGTGCGCGCTCGCGCAGGCCGCCGACAACGGATCCAGACCGTCGCGGCGGCACAGGTATTCGTCGACCACGGTGGGATTGTTGGCGCTGGTGCCGGCGTAGATCCACAGCAGGTCAGGCGCGCGGAAGCTGGTGGCATGGCTGCCGCGCAGCAGCAGCGTGTCGAACGGGCGCCACTCCAGTCCGGCCTGCCAGGTCGCTGCGCCATCGACCGCGGTGATGTCGTCGTAGGCGTCGTAGCGCGCGGCCAGGGTGGCGCTGAGCCGGCTGGCGATCGGCACGCGCAGTTCCAGGCCGGCGGCGTAGCGCTTGCGCGGACCGCCGCCGGGTGTCTGGGTAAGGTTGTAGATGCGCTCGCTGCCGGTGTAGTCGACGGTGGTGCGCGGATCGGGCTGCAGGTCGTAGGTCTGCCGCGCGGCTTCCAGCACGGTGGCGATCTGCACCATGCCCGCCGGCAGCTCGAACAGGTCGCCACTGACCACGAACTGCGCCTGGTCGGTGGCCGATTCGCCGCGGCTGACCACCTCGGTGGTGAGCTGCTGGTACAACGCCGGGCTGCCGGGCGCGAACAACCGGTCCGGGCGCACACGGCGGATTTCGGTGCCGTCCGGCCGATAGCCCAGCACCGGCCCGAAGTAGTAATCGCGCACCGCGTTGGTGAGGAAGCGCGGGCGCCGCGTGGTGATGTCGTAGCGTGACAGCGACACACTGGCATCCCAGTCGAAGCGCCCATCAAAGGCCTTGCCGCGCACGCCGGCGTTGAGGTTCCAGGTGCGCTCGTCGTAGTCGATGGTCTTGATGCCGCCGACCTCGTCCGGCAGGAAGATGCGCTGCGCGGTGACCAGCCCCAAGTCCGGATCGTAGGCGGTGAACGCGCCTTCGCCGATGTAGTAGTGGGTCTGGCTGGAACTCTTGTCCTGCGCGCGGTTGACCAGCAGTTGCGCATAGGCGACCACGTCGTGGCCGAGTTCGGCATCGCCGGCCAGGTAGGCCGAGGTCTTGCCGTAGCCGTTCTGCACCGAGCGCCCGGCGTAGTAGTCGAACGCGCCGCAGCGGTTGGGCGCGGCCAGGCTGTCGCTGGTGCGGTACGGACGGAACGCCGGATTGGTGGCGGCGCAGGCCGCGGCCAGCGCCTGCGGGGAGGTCGACAGCGTGCCCGCCTGCGGCCACAGATAGGTGGTGCCGCGGCGCAGATACACGCCGGAGATGGACACGTTGGGCGAGCTGGGGTCGGCCTTGTTGGCGGGATGGTCGTCGTAGGAATCCATGAAGTCGCGCTGGCGGGCGACGATGGGTTCGCGATCCAGCCGCTCGAAGGCGTAGGTGACGCTCCAGCCGTCGCCGCGGCGCCCGCCGGTCCACTGCAGTTGCCCGCTATCGCCGCCGCCGCGGGTGGTGGTGCCGGCACGCACGCGCAGACTGTCGCCCTGGAAATCGCGCTTGGTGATGATGTTGACCACGCCGGCGACCGCATCGGAGCCATAGATGGCCGAGGCGCCGCCGCTCATCACTTCGATGCGTTCCACCGCCGCCGCCGGAATGCTGCCCAGGCTGACCGCGGTGCCGTTGGCGCCGTAGGGCTGCGGATAATCGGCCATGCGCTTGCCGTTGAGCAGGATCAACTGGTAACCCGGCCCCAGCCCGCGCAGGTTGAGATACTGGCCGTTGGGCGAACTGCCGGTCTGGTCGCTCTCGTTGAAGGTGCTGCCGCTGAACTGGGTCAGCGTGCCCAGCGATTCCCACACCGTGGCGAAGCCCTGCTTGCGGATGTCCTCGGCGGTGATGACGGTGACCGGCGCCGGGCCTTCCACCTGCGCGCGGGCGATGCGCGAGCCGGTCACCAGCACCGCATCGAGATCGCGCGGCGTCGCCGCCTGTTCCTGCGCCGCGGCCGGCAAGGCCGCGACCAGCGTCGTCAGCGACGCCAGCGCCACGCGCACGGACCGCAAGGGAAAAGGACGACGAACGATTCGCATGGGCACGCGGCTCTCCTGCTGGCGTGGGTGGATGGCGCGAACGCCGCGGGCGCGGCCACGGCCGAGCGCCTGTCCCTGGCGTCCACGCACACGGCGATGGCGCGTGCGCGGCACGCGGCCATCGTGTTGCGGGTTCCTGCATCTTGCCGAGCGGACGCGGCGCTGCCGTGCGCTGCCTGCACGTTCCCCAGCGCCATCGCCACGCGCCCCCTGTGCAGTCGGATGTAACACGCGCTCGCAAAACCTGTCAACGCAGCGCCTTGACAGAAAAAAACCGGGAATCGAAGATCCTGGCGTCGGCGTGTAGTACACGCCGACCTTCTTTCCAGACAGTGGGTTCCCATGATCACGATGCGCGGCCTGTGCCTGTTGCTCGCCGCGGCGGCGAGCGGCGCCATCGCCACGGCACGCGCCACCGAGGCCATGCCGCTGCAGGCACAGCCGGCGCAGTTGCAGGCCGCGCACTGGATCGCGCGGCTGCCGGCGGCGTCGGCACCGCTGCTGGAGGCGACGCAGCGCGCCGCGTTCAACGCCCGGCTGCTGCGCGACGACCCGTCGATGCACGACCTGACGGCGCTGCCGACGCAACTGCCCGCCGCGCAGGTGCGCGCGCAGATCCTGGCGCTGTCGGCGCCACCGTCGCGCACGCTGTACGACAGCCAGGGCGGCGTACTGGACGCCGCGCGATTGCAGGCGCTGCAGCGCGCGCTGGCGCTGGACGCGCTGCCGGCGCAGGTGCAGCCGCGCTATGCATTGGTGGTGCAACGCGCCGACCTGCGGCGCTTCCCGACCGCCGAGCGCGTGTTCAGCGACCGCGACGATCGCGACATCGACCGCTTCCAGGAATCGGCGCTCTATCCGGGCACTGCAGTGGCGATCCTGCACGCCAGTGCCGATGGCCAGTGGCTGTTCGTGCTGGCGAACAACTACGCTGCCTGGATCGCCCGCAACCACCTCGCCGAGGGCGACCGCGCCAGCGTGCTCGCCTACGCGCAACGCACGCCGCGGCTACTGGTCACCGGTGCGCGCGCGGCCACCGTGTTCACCCCGGAACTGCCGGCGGCCTCGCAGGTGGCACTGGACATGGGCAGCGCGCTGCCGCTGTTGCGCGGCTGGCCGCCACAGAACAGTGTCAACGGCCAGTCGCCGCTGGCCGCCTACGTGGTGCAGTTGCCGCTGCGCGACCGTGACGGTCGCCTGCACCTGGTGCCAGCGCTGATACCGCGCAGCGCCGACGTCGCCGAGGCGCCGCTGCCGGCCACGCCGCAGATGCTGCTGCAGCAGGCGTTCAAGTTCCTCGGCGAGCGCTACGGCTGGGGCAACAGTTACGACGCGCGCGACTGCAGCGGCTTCGTCGTCGATCTGCATCGCAGCCTCGGCATCGAGTTGCCGCGCAACACCGGCGACCAGGCGCGCAGCCCCGCACTGACGGCGGTGCCCTACACCGCCACCGATCCGCTGCCGCAGCGGCGGCAGGCATTGGCGCAACTGCGCGTCGGCGACCTGGTCTACATCCCCGGCCACGTGATGCTGGTGATCGGCCACGAAGACGGCCAGACCTGGGTGATCCACGACGTGGCCGGCGCCAGCTACCGCGACGCCGCCGGGCAGGTGCAGCGCGTGCGCCTCAACGGTGTGTCGGTGACGCCGCTGGAACCGCTGCTGCTCGGCGACGGCACGCCGTTCATCGACCGCATCACCCGCATCCAGCGCCTGCGTGCGCCGACCGCCGAATGAAGATCACCGAGATCCGCCTGGGCATGCTGCGCGTGCCGCTGAAGACCCCGTTCAAGACCGCGCTGCGCACCGTGCAGGCGATCGAGGACGTGGTGGTCATGGTCCACACCGACGATGGCCGGATCGGGCATGGCAGCGCCCCGGCCACGCCGCCGATCACCGGCGACACCCATGGAGCGATCATCGCGGCGATCGAGCGCTGCCTGGCACCGCGCCTGATCGGCGAGGACATCGCCGACCTGCAGCGCCTGCGCGGCCTGATCCAGGGCGCGCTGGAACACAACAGCAGCGCCAAGGCGGCGCTGGAGATCGCCGTGCACGACCTGTGGGCGCAGCAGCACGGCGCACCGCTGTACCGCCTGCTCGGCGGCGGCACGCCGCACCTGAGCACCGACCTGACCATCAGCGTGAATGCCGTGGACACGATGGTGGCCGACGCGCTGTCGGCGCTGGCGCGCGGGTTCGTGGCGCTGAAGATCAAGATCGGCACCGATCTCGCCGAGGACATCGCACGGGTCAAGGCGATCCATGCCGCGGTTGGCGATCGCGCGCAACTTCGGCTGGACGCCAACCAGGGCTGGACGCCGAAGCAGGCGGTGCAGGCGATGCACGCACTGGAACATGCCGGGGTCACGCTGGAACTGCTGGAGCAGCCGGTCAAGGCCGGCGACGTGGACGGCCTGCAGTACGTGACCGAGCGCGTGCAGACCCCGGTAATGGCCGACGAAAGCGTGTTCTCACCGGCGCAGGCGATCGCGTTGCTGCAGCGGCGCGCCGCGGACATCGTCAACATCAAGCTGATCAAGGCCGGCGGCCTGTCCAACGCGCTGCGCATCGCCGATATCGCGGCGGTGTACGGGGTGCCGTGCATGATCGGCTGCATGCTCGAATCGAGCATCGGTGTGGCCGCAGCGGCGCACCTGGCGGTGGCGCGCGCGGACGTCATCACCAAGGTGGACCTGGACGGGCCGTCGCTGGGCGCATTCGATCCGGTGGTGGGCGGGGTGCAGTTCGACGAGGCGCAGATCCGGATTGGCGATGCGCCGGGACTGGGGATTCGCGAGATCCAGGGGTTGGAGCTGTTGCCGCGGTCGGTGTAATGGCGCCGCGCATGGCTGGCTGTCGCAATTGTGGGAGGGACTTCATTCCCGACTGCTGTCGCAATCGGTCATTGGATGGCTTCACTCGTCGCGACTGAAGGGCAC
>NZ_NKUH01000052.1:0-8576 GCF_009192895.1 Xanthomonas sp. LMG 12460
CACTTCGGTGGCCACCACGGCGAAACCGCGGCCCTGCTCGCCGGCCCGGGCGGCTTCCACCGCGGCGTTGAGCGCCAGGATGTTGGTCTGGAAGGCGATGCCGTCGATCACCGAAATGATGTCGCCGATCTTCTTCGACGAGGCTTCGATGCCGCTCATGGTCTGCACGACCTGGCCGACCACGTCGCCGCCCTGCGAGGCGACCGAGGCCGCGCCGGCGGCCAGCTGGTTGGCCTGGCGCGCACGTTCGGCGTTCTGCTTGACGGTGGAGGTCAGCTCTTCCATCGACGCAGCGGTTTCCTCGAGGCTGGCCGCCTGCTGCTCGGTGCGGCGCGACAGGTCGTCGTTGCCGGTGGCGATCTCGCTGGCCGCGGCATTGATGCTGACCGCCGCGGTCTGGATGCGCGCGACGATCGCGGCCAGTTGCTCGGTGGTGGCATTGGCGTCGTCGCGCATGGTGGCGAACACGCCCTGGAACTGGCCGTGCATGCGCGCGGTCAGGTCGCCGGCGGCAATGGACTGCAGCAAGGCGGACAGCGCCTGCAGGTTGCCGTCGGCGGTGGCCATCAGCTGGTTGAGGCTGTCGACCATCAGGCGGAAGTCGTACTGGAAGCGCGCGGCGTCGCCACGCACGCTGAAGTCGCCGGCCGCGGCGGCGCCGGCCAGGTGCTTGATCTCGGTGTTCATCGCGGTCAGGTTGTGCTTGACCGCGTCCATCGTCTCGGTGAGGCGGGCTTTCTCGCCGGGCAGGCGGTCCATGTTCTCGGACAGGTCGCCGATGGCGTAGCGGCCCATGATCTGCGCCAGGCGCTCGGTCACGGCGATGTGCGCGGCGGCCAGGGCGTTGCTGTCGCGGACCATGCGCCCGTAGTCGCCGGGGAAGCTGCTCTCGTCCATGCGATAGCTGGTCTGGCCCACGTCGTGGCGCCGCGCCATCTCGGTCTGGGCGGCCAGCACCTCGCGCAACTGTTGCTGCATGCGCTGCATGTCGGCCAGCAGCCGCCCGCTTTCGTCGCGGCTGGGCACCACGATGCGGGCGTCGAGGCGGCCCTCGGCGATGTCGGCGGCAACGCCGGCGGCGCGGCGCACGTTGCGGGTCAGGGTGATCAGGGTATGCGCGCAGATCGCCGCGATCAGCAGCGTCAGCACGCCGAGCCCGGCCACCGCGGTCCACATCGCCTGCAGCGAGGCGTCCAGATGACGCTGCGACTGGCGCTGCAGCGCCTGCAACGCGGTGGCGCTCAGCCCGTGCAAGGCCTCGTCCCAGCCATGCAGGGCCGCGTTCCAGCGCTGATCGGCATCGGCGCTGTTGCCGTCCAGGGCCTGCGCCAGTTGCGGCAGGGCGCGATCGGCGACGGCGGCTTCGGCGGCGACGGATTGGGACAGGGCCGGATCCGGCTGTTCGAGCAGGCCCAACGCCTTCTTCAGCTCATGCCGCAGGCGGCCCTGATCGCGGGCCAGTTCGGCGATCTGCGCGCGCAGGACCGGGGTGTCGGCGCCGGCCTGCGAGGGGTCGCGCATCGCGTCCAGCCGGGTCAGGGTCTGGCTGGTCACCGGGGCGTAGATCAGGCTGCTGACCACCAGGTGGTAGCTTTCCACGTAAGGCGTATAGACCAGCTGGCTGTCGTCGCGCAGGGCGTCCAGCGCGTCGTCGGCCTGGTCGGCGACCGCCGCGAAGTCGCTGCGCCTGGTCTGCAGGGTCTGCTGCAATTGCGCCAGCGCCGCCGTGCTGCGCTCGAAGCCGGGCAGGGCCGGCACGGTCCGCTGCAGTTCGCGCAGCGCCCGGTCCGCGGTGTCGCGCGCCTGCGCCGTGTCGGCGAGGGCGCCGACCTGTTCTTCCTGCAGGGCCGCCAGCAGCCGCAGCATCTCGCGCAATGGCGCGTAGCTGCGCAGCTCGGCGCGGCTGACCTCCACGCCGTCGCTGAGGGTGCGGGTGTACAGCAGCAGGGGAATGGCCAGCCCGATCAAGGCCAGCACGCCGATCAGGCTGAGCTTGCGCGCAATGGGGAGATCGTGCCAGACCCGCAAACGCGAGCGGCGGTCGGAGGCGGGCGGAGCGGCGTGGTTCGCGGAGTGCGACGTCATTGCGCGGGTCTCTGGGGGAAAGCGAAAGAAGGCATGCGCTCGCGAGCAAGCGCATGCGATGGGAATGTAGGGGGGGCGGACAGCGATCGAACTTCGCCGGGCGAAGACGCGCGCATGCGAGGGGATCGCCAGCGCTCGGCCGAATCGGGCAGATCTTTAGCGGCGGCTTGAGACAAAGATTGAATCTGTGATCTCGGCGGAGTTACGCGGCCATCAGGGTTGTGGCGCCCATGTGAGGAAAGGAGTGGGCAGGACATACGCGCTGCGGCGCGCTGCGGATGCAGCGCCGATGCAGGAGCTGCGCGATCTGCAAACGGCCGCACGATTCCGGGATGTGCAGGCCTGTCGAGAAGGCTGCGGGAACCGCGGTGACCGGCGCGTGTTGGCATGTCCTCGCTCGGTCCATTCGCCGATGGACGTGCCGCGCCGCTGTCGCTGGTGTCGCCTGCAGTGGGCGTGATCCGGCCGTGCCGGGCTGGCATCGAGGTCGGGCGAGGCAGGGGCAGTGGGGCGCTGGCGCGCCGTGGCAGGCAGGCGATGGTGGCGAGGAGGCGCGGGGCGATGGTGGCGCGTATCGAGCGCCCGTCGGGACAGCCGGCGTTCGATCAGGCAGGGGATGGCGGAATGTGCCGCTGGTGCAGGCGAGGTGGCCAGGCCGTGTGCGCCTGGCCACCGTGGCCTCAGAACTCCCGCCAGGCGTCGCCGTTGCTGGCGGCGGCCACGACCGTGCGACGTGCCGCCGGTTGGGGCGCGGCGCCGGCTCTGCTCGCGACCCGCGACGCCGGCTTGGCAGATACCGCGCGGCCGGCGGCCGGCGGCGCGATCGGGGCGACGCGGTCGATCTTGAACAGCGCGACTGCATCGCTGAGCTGCACCGCCTGTTCTTCCATCGAACGCGCGGCGGCGGTGGCTTCTTCGACCAGCGCGGCGTTCTGCTGCGTGGTCTCGTCCATCTGGGTGACGGTCTGGTTGACCTGCTCGATGCCGGCGGACTGCTCCTGCGAGGCCGCCGAGATCTCACCCATGATGTCGGTGACGCGCTGTACCGAGGCGACGATCTCGCTCATGGTGCGGCCGGCCTGGTCGACCAGCACCGAACCTTCGGTCACGCGCGTGACCGAATCGTCGATCAGCCCCTTGATCTCCTTGGCGGCATTGGCCGAGCGCTGGGCCAGGGTGCGCACCTCGCTGGCGACCACGGCGAAACCGCGGCCCTGTTCGCCGGCACGGGCCGCTTCCACGGCGGCGTTGAGCGCCAGGATGTTGGTCTGGAAGGCGATGCCGTCGATGACCGAGATGATGTCGGCGATCCTCTTCGACGAGGCCTCGATGCCGCTCATGGTCTCGACCACCTGGCCGACCACCGCGCCGCCCTGCGAGGCGACCGAGGCGGCGCCCACTGCCAACTGGTTGGCCTGGCGCGCGTGCTCGGCATTCTGCTTCACGGTGGAGGTCAGCTCCTCCATCGACGCGGCGGTTTCTTCCAGGCTCGCCGCCTGCTGCTCGGTGCGGCGCGACAGGTCGTCGTTGCCGGCGGCGATTTCGGTGGCAGCGGCATTGATGCTGACCGCCGCGGTCTGGATGCGGCCGACGATGCCGGTCAACTGGTCGGCGGTGGCGTTGGCGTCGTCGCGCATGGTGGCGAACACGCCGTGGAACTCGCCTTCCATGCGCGCGGTGAGGTCGCCTGCGGCGATGGCCTGCAGCAAGGCCGACAGCTTGCCGAGGTTGCGGTCGCTGACCTCCATCATCGCGTTGAGATCCTGCACCATCAGCCGGAAATCGTGCTGGAAGTGCGCCGCATCGCCGCGGGCGCTGAAGTCGCCAGCGGCGGCGGCCGCGGCCAGACGCTTGATCTCGGTGTTGATCGCCAGCAGGCTGGCCTTGGCCGCATCCATCGATTCGTGCAGCACCGCACGACTGCCGGGCAGGCGGCGCGCGTCGCGGCGCAGGTCGCCGTTGGCGTATTCGTTGAGCACGCCAATGGCATCGACGATGGCGTCCAGGTGCTCGAACATCATGGTGTTGATGCCCTTGCTCAGCTCGCCGTAGACGCCCGGGAAGTCCTGCGGCATGCGGTGGGACATATCTTTGTCGGCATGCAGTTCGATCATCAGCGCGGTTTCGCTGGAGAAGCGCTGCAACTGGGTCTGCATGCGGCCCATCGCGACCAGCAGGCGGCCGGGTTCGTCGCGCGCCTCGGTGCTCACGTCGTTGTCCAGGCGGCCGTCGGCGATGGCTTCGGCGGCGCGGGTGGCGCGGCCCAGCGGCCCGGTCAGGCTACGGGTGATGGTCCAGCCGAGCAGGCCGCTGACCAGCAGGACGGCGAGGCCGCCGGAGATCAGGACGATACGGCCGCGTGCCATCGCTGCCGAGGAGATCGCATAGGCCTCCCGGCTCAAGCGCCGCTGCAGATCGGCATTGGCGCGGATCGCCGCCTGCTGCTTCTCCATCGCCACCGCGGCATCGCCCAGCAGCAATGCCTGTGCCTGGGCGTTCAGGTCCTTCTCGCCCAGCGCCAGCACCTGATTGTTGAGTTGCACCGACTGCGCCCGCGTGCGCTCGATCGTGGCCATGGCCTGGCGTTCGGCCGGGGTCGCCGGCATCGCCGACAATGCATCCTGCGCGGCCTTGTAGCGCGCCCGGTTGCGCTGCACGATGTCGATCATCTTCTGGTTGGCTGCATCGCCATCGACGATGGTGATGGACAACAGCCCGATCTGCACGTTGGTGTTCGCATCCAGCATCTCGTTGGAGAGGCGCACCTTTTCCATGTTGCCGTTGACGATGCTGTCCAGTTCGCGATGCGCCCTGGCCATGGTCAGCAGCCCCATGGCGACCAGTACACCGGACAACAGGATGAGGATGCCGAACGCCATGCCCAGGCGCCGACCGACGTTGTAGCGTTGCAGAAGTGCGTTCATAGCCGACCTTTGGGGGACAGAAGGAGTCGGGTCGCACGCGCTGGCAGGCCAGCGTTGCGGCGCCTCGTGGCGATGCGCTGCCACCCCATGGATATCGACATGGCGGCCAGGAATTGAGTGGTGTGCGGATCCTTGTTGGCAGGCAGTTAGGAAGCTGTCTGCCTTCCGACGCGTGTTGGTCGGCGAAGGCAAAATCCGACGTAGTTCCGACATGCGTCGGCGTGTAATGCGCCGAGCTATGGTTCGCGTATTGCAGGAATGCGCAGACGCGTACGGGCTGCGCTGCGAACGCCGGGCGTTACCGCCGGGACCGGTCGCCATGCCGGCGGCATGGCGACCGTACGACTCAGAACTCCTGCCAGTCGCCGCCGACCGCGACCGCGGTGCGCTTGGCGGGCTGCCGCTGCGGACGCGCCGTCACCTTGGCCGCACGCGGCGCGTTGACCGTGGCAGGCGGCGCCGTTGCCGCACGCACGCCGGCGTTGTCGATCTTGAACAACGCCACGGTGTCGCTGAGCTGGCCGGCTTGTTCCTCCATCGAGCGTGCGGCGGCGGTGGCTTCTTCCACCAATGCGGCGTTCTGCTGAGTGGCCTCGTCCATCTGGGTGACGGTCTGGTTGACCTGCTCGATACCCGATGCCTGCTCCTGCGAGGCCGCCGAGATCTCGCCCATGATGTCGGTGACGCGTTGCACCGAGGCCACGATCTCGCTCATGGTGCGGCCGGCCTGATCGACCAGCGCCGAGCCCTCGGCCACGCGCGCGACCGAGTCGTCGATCAGCGTCTTGATCTCCTTGGCGGCGCCGGCCGAGCGTTGTGCCAGGGTGCGCACTTCGCTGGCGACCACGGCGAAGCCGCGGCCCTGGTCGCCGGCGCGCGCCGCTTCCACCGCCGCATTCAAGGCCAGGATATTGGTCTGGAAGGCGATGCCGTCGATGACGCTGATGATGTCGGCGATCTTCTTCGACGAGGCCTCGATCCCGCTCATGGTCTGAACAACCTGGCCGACCACGTTGCCGCCCTGTGAGGCCACAGAAGCCGCGCCCACCGCCAACTGGTTGGCCTGACGCGCGTGCTCGGCGTTCTGCTTGACCGTGGAGGTCAGTTCCTCCATCGATGCGGCGGTTTCTTCAAGGCTCGCCGCCTGCTGCTCGGTGCGGCGCGACAGGTCGTCGTTGCCGGCGGCGATCTCGGTCGAGGCCGCGTTGATGCTGACCGCCGCGGTCTGGATGCGACCGACGATGCCGGTCAGCTGTTCGACGGTGGCGTTGGCGTCGTCGCGCATCCGCGCGAACACGCCATGGAACTCGCCATCCATGCGCGCGGTGAGATCGCCGGCGGCGATGGATTGCAGCAGGGCCGACAGCTTGCCCAGGTTGTGGTCGCTGACTTCCATCATCGCGTTGAGGTCCTGCACCATCAGCCGGAAGTCGTGCTGGAAGTGCGCCGCATCGCCGCGGGCGCTGAAGTCGCCGGCGGCGGCGGCCGCGGCCAGGCGCTTGATCTCGGTATTGATCGCCAGCAGGCTGGCCTTGGCCGCGTCCATCGATTCGTGCAGGACCGCGCGGCTGCCGGGCAGGCGGCGGGCGTCGCGGCGCAGGTCGCCGTTGGCGTATTCGTTGAGCACGCCGATGGCGTCGACGATGGCGTCCAGATGCTCGAACATCATGGTGTTGATGCCCTTGCTCAACTCGCCGTACACGCCCGGGAAATCCAGCGGCATGCGGTGGCTGATGTCCTTGTCGGCATGCAGTTCGATCATCAACGCCGTTTCGCCGGAGAAGCGCTGCAACTGCCGCTGCATCGCGTCCATCGCCAGCAGCAGGCGTCCCGGCTCGTCGCGGGCGTTGGTCGTGACGTCGTTGTCCAGGCGGCCGCTGGCGATGGCCTCGGCGGCACGCGTGGCGCGGTTCAGCGGCATGGTCAGGCTGCGGGTGATCGCCCAGGCCAGGAAGACGCTGACGACCAGGACGGCCACTCCACCTGCGATGAGCATGTTGCGGCCGCGCGCCATGGCGCGCGTTGCCGTGGCGTAGGCGTCGTGCGTCTGCTGTTCCTGCAAGGCGACGTTCTGGCGGATTTTCGCTTGCCACGCCAGCGTGGCCGGGCGCGAACGCTCGCTCAGCAGTGTCTGCGCCTCGGCGTTGCGCCCGGCGTTCGCCAACTCCATCACCTGATTGTTGAGGCCGCGCGCGATCTCGCGCGCGGCATCGATGTCGGCGCGCAATTTGACCACGCTGGCACTGGTTGCGGGAAACTTTTCCAGTTCGTTGCGCAGGTCGCTATAGCGTTGACGCTTATCCTTGATCTCGGCGAGCGCCTCTTTGTTGAGATCCTCGCTGGTCACCATGGACAGCGTGCCGAGTGCGACCAGGATGCTTGAGTTGGCATCGAGCATGCCGTTGCTGATCCGCATCTTCTCGACACTGACCTTGACGATGTTGTCCAGTTCATGGCGCGCGCCTGCCATGGATAAAAGGCCGGCCGCGACCAGCAGGCAGGACAGCAGGATCAGCAGGCCGAAGGCAGCGCCGAGGCGGCGTCCCACGTTGTAGCGTTGCAGAAAGGAATTCATGTCGACCTCTTCGTTGACGGTGTCCCTGGCACGTCCAGGTCCTTGTCCCTACAGGCTCCGGCGGCATGTGCGTGGCCGGAGTGGCGAGCGTGGCGGTCAGAAAAGTGAAGAAAGAAACCCAATATCTTGCTGTACACCATGTTTTGCCGTCGCTCGAAGGTGATATCGGCGTAACGGCGTAGTTCTGGATGCGTCGTTGGTCGTAAGGCGATTCCCGACGCTGTCTGATTCATTTCCCTACACGCCTCCTCAAGCGGTGAGCGGCTGCCACTGGGTGCCGATCGCGTCGGCGATGGCCTGCGCGTTCGGTTGAGGCGCCTGCGTGGCATGCGACGTTGCAGCGGTGGCCGAATGGCCGGCCACCACCGCGGCGATGAAGGCCGGGGCAGGGGCGGCATGCACGGCGTGCTGTTCCACCCGGAACACCGCCACCGCGTCGCTCAGCTGCGCCGCCTGGTCCTCCATCGACCGCGCCGCCGCCGTGGCTTCTTCGACCAGGGCAGCGTTCTGCTGGGTGCTCTCGTCCATCTGCGTGACGGTGCGGTTGACCTGCTCGATGCCGGCGGACTGCTCCTGCGAGGCGGCGGAAATCTCGCCCATGATGTCGGTGACGCGGCCCACCGAGGCCACGATCTCCTGCATGGTCTGGCCGGCGCGCTGTACCAGTTCCGCGCCGGTGGCGACGCGGCCGACCGAGTCGTCGATCAGACCCTTGATCTCCTTGGCGGCGTTGGCCGAGCGTTGCGCCAGCACCCGCACCTCGCTGGCCACGACCGCGAAACCGCGGCCCTGTTCGCCGGCGCGTGCGGCTTCCACCGCGGCGTTGAGCGCCAGGATGTTGGTCTGGAAGGCGATGCCGTCGATCACCGAAATGATGTCGGCGATCTTCTTCGATGCGGTCTCGATGCCGCTCATGGTGTCCACCACCTGACCGACCACCGTTGTCTCTTTCGCTGTCCGCAACGGCCGCGCGCCGCGCCAGCTGGTTGGCG
>NZ_NKUH01000053.1:0-21625 GCF_009192895.1 Xanthomonas sp. LMG 12460
CCCGCGTGAACAGACTGCCTAGGCGTGCGAGCTCACTCGTCCCGCGGTTCCGGCCGCTGCGACGTCCACTCTGCCGGACTCCGCGACCGCGTGCCCCACAGGCCCCGGCGACGCGTGTCACCCCGCCTCGACCTTGAACACTGCCACCGCCTGGGTGAGCTGCGCCGACTGCTCCTCCAGCGAGCGCGCCGCGGTGCTGGCTTCTTCCACCAGCGCCACGTTCTGCTGGGTGGTCTCGTCCATGCGCGCGATGGTCTGGTTGACCTGGGCGATGCCGTTGGCCTGCTCGTGCGAGGCGGCGGAGATCTGGCCCATCAGGTCGGTGACGTGCTGCACGCTGGCTACGACCTGGTCCATGGTGGCGCCGGCCTGGTGCACCAGCGTGGCGCCGTGGGCGACGCGCTGCACCGAGTCGTCGATCAGGGTCTTGATCTCCTTGGCGGCGCCGGCCGAACGATGCGCGAGCGTGCCGACCTCCGCCGCCACCACCGCGAAGCCCTTGCCCTGTTCGCCGGCGCGTGCGGCTTCCACCGCGGCGTTGAGGGCGAGGATGTTGGTCTGGAAGGCGATCCCGTCGATCACCGCGATGATGTCGGCGATGCGCCTGGAGGCCGCCTGGATGCCGTCCATGGTCGCCACCACCTGGCCCACCACGTCGCGGCCTTCGCTGGCCACACCGGCCGCGCCCAGCGCCAGCTGGTTGGCGCGCTGGGCGTGCTCGGCGTTCTGCTTCACCGTGGAGGTCAGTTCCTCCATCGAGGCGGCGGTCTCTTCCAGGCTGGCCGCCTGCTGCTCGCTGCGCTTGGCCAGTTCCTGGTTGCCGCTGGCGATGTCCTCGGCGGCGAAGCCGATGCTGTTGGTGGTGCGCTGGATGTGCGCGACGATGTCGGTGAGGCGGTGCACGGTACTGTTGGCGTCGTCGCGCATGGCGGCGAACACGCCATGGAAGTTGCCGCTCATGCGCACGGTGAGGTCGCCGTCGGCGATGCAGCGCAGCAGCGCGGAGAACTTGGCCAGGTTGGCGTCGGCGGTGGCCATCATGGTGTCGAGGTTCTCGACCATGGTGCGGAAGGCGTGCTCGAACTTCGCCGGCTGGCCGCGGTGGGCGAAGTTGCCGGCGCAGGCGGCTTCGGCCAGGGTCTGGATCTGCACGTTGATCGCGTGCAGGTTCTGCTTGACCTGCTGCATCGCCGCGGTGATCGCGGCCTTCTCGCCGGGGTAGTGGGCGATGTCCTGGCTGAGGTCGCCGATGGCGTAGCGGCCCATCACCTCGGTGATGCGCAGCTGGGTCTGCACGTGCGCATCCACCAGGGCATTGGTGTCGGCGACCATGCGCCCGTACTCGCCGGGGAAGCGCTGCGCATCCATGCGGTAGCTGATGGCGCCGGCATCGTGGCGCGCCGCCATCTCGCGCTGTGCGGAAATCACCTCGTGCAGGCGCCGCTGCATCTGCTGCATGGCGCGCAGCAACTGCCCGGCCTCGTCGTGGGTGGTGACGGTGTCCGGGCTGCTCAGGTCGCCGGCGCCGATGCGCTCGGCCAGGCCCAGCGCCTGCCGCAGCGGCCGCACCACGCGGCGGGTCAGCAGCAGGGCGATCAGCGTGCCCAGCAGCAGCGCCAGCACGGTGCAGCCGACCATCAGCAGGGCGAAGCCGCGCGCAGTGGCCATCGCTTCCTTGGCGGCCTGGCGGTTCTTGGCTTCCTGCAGGTCGATGAAGGCGTTGATGCTGGCCAGCCAGTCGACGAAGGCCGGGCGCGCTTGCTGCAGCAGCAGCGCCTGCGCCTGCACGGTGTCGCCGGCATCGCGCAGCTGCCGCACCTGCGCGATCAGCGGCATGGTGCGCGCTTCGATGCCCTGGATGCGCTGCAGGATGGTTTTCTCCTGGGCGTCGCTGGAGACGGCGAGCAAGGCATCGAGCGGCTGTGCGGCGCGCGCGTAGTCGCCGGCCAGCTTGTCGATGGTCTGCTCGGTCGCCTGGCGGCTGGCCGCATCGTCCAGCAGCACCACGTCGCGCAGGGCGATGGCGCGGTCGTGCACGCTGCCGCGGAAGTTGATCGCGTAGCGCTGCTTGACGCTGTTGACTTCGTTGATCGCGGTGAGTCGCTGGTCGATGCTGTGCACGCGCTGGATGCCGACCACGGTGAGCAGGACCATCAGCACGATGATCGTGAGGAAGCCGAGCGCGAGGCGCTGGCCGATGCGCAGATTGGAAAGGGCGTGCATGGGATCGGGGGAATGGGGGGAAGGAAGAGGGATCGACGGTGGGTGACGGCGGACGGGCAGGCAGGTTGCCTGCGCCCGCGTGACGCGCGCATGGCGCGGGTCCCCCGGGCCGGCGCATGGATAGCGGCGATGGCCTGTCGAACTGAAGGGAAGGGGCGAGGGCGTCCCCTGTGCCGTATCGGGAACGTGACGTTGTGCCGGTCTGCCGCGGCGGTGGCCGCCGGGCAGGTCAGGCAGGGCGTAGTGCCTGGCGAGCGACAAGACCAGGAGCGCGTCGCGCCGCCGCCGCGCGCAGGTGCAGCATGGCACCGCGCGTGGCCGGTGCTAAGGTCCGGGCATGACCGGCGCCGCCGACCCGATCCGCTTCCAGGCGACACTGCTGCGTCCAGCCACGCCGCCGGACGCGTCCTGGTGTTTCCTGCTGCTGCCTGCGGAGGCCAGCGCCGCGCTGCCCACGCGTGGCCTGGCCAGCGTGGAGGGCCGGTTCGCCGGGAATCCGTTTCAGGCCACGCTGCAACCCGATGGGCAAGGCGGCCACTGGCTGCAGGTCGAGGAGGCGTTGCGGGCGGCCGCGGCGGTCGAGGTCGGTACCACGGTGACCCTGGAGATCGCGCCGGCGGCGGTGGAACCGGAACCCGTGCTGCCCGACGACCTGGCGCGCGCGCTGGCCGCGCATCCGCCTGCGCGTGCGGCCTGGGACACGCTGACCACGGTGGCGCGGCGCGACTGGATCTTCTGGATCGGCGCGGGCAAGCAGGCGCAGACGCGGGTCAAGCGCATCGCCAGCACCTGCGACATGCTCGCCGCGGGCAAGCGGCGGGTCTGCTGCTTCGACCGCTCGGGCATGTACAGCAAGGCCTTCGCCGCGCCGCAGGCGCAATGAGGTCATGGCGCGCACGCCCGGCCTGGCCGCCGTCGCGACAGGATCCTCGCAAGCGCCTGCCTATACTCCGTGACGTCCATCCATGAGGCCCACTGCATGAGTGCATCCACCTCTTCGTCCGCCGCCGCCGCACCGGGCAGCCTGCGCCGCTCGGTGTCCAACACGCTCAAGGGCTCGGCCGGCAACCTGGTGGAGTGGTACGACGTCTACGTCTACTCGGTGTTCGCCACCTACTTCGAATCGCAGTTCTTCTCCAAGGAGGACAAGAACGCCACCTTGTACGTGTGGGCGATCTTCGCGGTGACCTTCCTGATGCGCCCGATCGGCGCCTGGTACTTCGGCCGCTTCGCCGATCGCTACGGCCGCCGCCTGGCGTTGACGGTGTCGGTGTCGGTGATGGCGGCCTGTTCGTTCCTGATCGCGGTGACGCCCACCGTGGCCAGCATCGGCGGCGCCGCGGCGGTGGTGCTGCTGCTGGCGCGCCTGCTGCAGGGTTTCGCCACCGGCGGCGAGTACGGCACCAGCGCCACTTACATGTCGGAGGCGGCGATCCCGGGGCGGCGCGGCTTCCTGTCCTCCTTCCACTACGTCACCCTGGTCGGCGGCCATGTGCTGGCGCAGGCGGTGCTGTTCGGGATGCTGCACTTCTTCGACAAGGGCCAGATTTCCGAATGGGGCTGGCGCGTGGCCTTCGGCCTGGGCGGCATCGGCGCGCTGGTGGTGTTCTGGCTGCGGCGCACGATGGACGAATCGCTGACCTCCGAGTCCATCGCCGCGGCCAAGCAGGGCAAGGACAGGTCCTCCGGCTCGCTGCGCGAGCTGTTCGTGCACCAGTGGCGCCCGCTGCTGCTGTGCTTCCTGATCACCGCCGGCGGCACCGTGGCGTTCTACACCTACTCGGTGACCGGGCCGAAGATGATCCAGACCGCCTTCGCCGGCGACGACGTCATGGCCGGCACCATCATCAACCTGGCCGCGCTGATCGTGCTGATGCTGATGCAGCCGGTCGGCGGCTGGCTGTCTGACCTGATCGGGCGCAAGACCCTGCTGGTGTTCTTCGGCATCGGCGGCGTGCTCTACACCTGGTTCCTGGTGCTGGAGCTGCCCAGGCAGAGCGACTGGCTGAGCGCCTTCGCCATCCTCACCGCCGGCTTCGTCATCCTCACCGGCTACACCTCGATCAACGCGGTGGTGAAGGCCGAGCTGTTCCCCACCCATATCCGCGCGCTGGGCGTGGGCCTGGGCTATGCGCTGGCCAATTCGGCCTTCGGCGGCACCGCGCCGTTGCTGTACCAGGCCTCGCTGAAGACCGGCCACGTCACCACCTTCGTCTGGTATGCCACGGCGGTGATCGCGGTGTCGCTGGTGGTGTACATGTTCTTCCTGACCAACAAGGGGTCCAACTGGCTCGACCACGAGGGCGAGATGCACGCGCGCCGGCGCTGACCGGCGCGGCGCCGGCCCGGGCGATGCGCATGCCGCCCGGGCGCGGAGCAGGCGGACGCTGAACGGCGCACCCGGTATCGGCCGGGTCGTCCCGCCGCGCGGAGGCCGCGCATGCGGCGGCTGCCAGGCGACTCGGGTACCATGCAGCCCCCTTACGGGCGTTCCCCCCATGGCCGATTCCGACAACAGCTCCACTCCCCCGGTGACCCAGGCGCAGGCCGAAGACGCAGTGCGCACCCTGCTGCGCTGGGCCGGCGAAGACCCGACCCGCGAGGGCCTGCTGGACACCCCGCGGCGCGTGGCCGAGGCCTATGGCGACTGGTTCAGCGGCTACCGCGCCGACCCGCGCGCCTACCTGCTGCGCACCTTCGAGGAAGTGGCCGGCTACGACGAGCTGATCGTGCTGCGCGACATCGAGTACGAAAGCCACTGCGAACACCACATGGCGCCGATCATCGGCAAGGTCCACGTCGGCTACCTGCCGCGCGGCAAGGTGGTGGGCATCAGCAAGCTGGCGCGCGTGGTCGAGGCCTACGCGCGGCGCTTCCAGGTGCAGGAGAAGATGACCGCGCAGATCGCCCAGTGCATCCAGGACGTGCTGCAGCCGCTGGGCGTGGGCGTGGTGGTGGAAGGCGCGCACGAGTGCATGACCACCCGCGGCATCCACAAGCGCGGCGTCAGCATGGTCACCTCGAAGATGCTCGGCACCTTCCGCGAGGACGCGCGCACCCGCGCCGAGTTCCTGCGCTTCATCGAGCGCGTGCGCTGAGTCTGCGGATGCGGTGGCGGTCGGTTCCTGCATGAAGCCGCATGTCCGGATCGCCGGCTACCGCCAGTTGCGCGAACAGCCGTTGTGGAAGCTGCTCGCCGCCGACCATGCCCCGGAGCTGATCGGCCTGCTGCAGACCCTGCTCGGCGACACCCAGCGGCGGCTGCCGGCCGACGTGCTGCACGAGCGCCTGCAGCGCCAGCTCGATGCGCTGAAGGACGACGAACTCTCGCGCGAACTGCCGCGCACCGCGCAGGCCTACGTGGCGCACTGGCTGGCGCAGGGCTGGCTGGAACGGCGCCTGCCCGAAGGCGATGCGCAGGAAGAATACGAACTGTCGCGGCAGGCGGCGCAGGCGATCCGCTTCATCGCCGGCGTGCGCGACAGCGCCAGCGTGGCCACCGAGAGCCGGCTGTCGCTGGTGATCCAGCAGCTGGTGCAACTGGCCGGGCAGACCGAGACCGATCCGGACGCGCGCCTGGCTGCGCTGCGCGCCGAGCGCGAGCGCCTGGACGCGGAGATCGAGCGCGTGGCCGCCGGCAAGCTGGCGGCGCTGGACGGCAAGCGCGCGCTGGAACGCACCCGCGACATCATCCGCCTGTCCGACGACCTGACCGAGGATTTCCGCCGCGTCCGCGACGATTTCGAACGGCTCAACCGCGAGTTCCGCGAGCGCATCATCGACGACGAGGGCGCGCGCGGCGACGTGCTGGAGAAGCTGTTCGCCGGCATCGACGTGATCGGCGAGAGCGAGGCCGGGCGCACGTTCCAGGCGTTCTGGAGCCTGCTCAACGATGCCGAGCAGAGCGTGCAGCTGGATGCGGCGCTGGAGGCGCTGCTGGCGCGCGGCTTCGCCCGCCGCCTGGACCGCCACGAACGCGCCTTCCTGCGCGGGCTCACCGGCACCCTGCTCGAGCGCGGCGGCCAGGTGCACGAGGTGATGCAGCATTTCGCGCGCAGCCTGCGCGGCTTCGTGCAGAGCCGCGGCTACCTGGAACAGCGCCGGCTCAACCAGCTGCTGAAGCAGGCGCAGGGCGAGGCGCTGCAGTTGCGCGACCAGCTGCATGCCACCGCGGCCACCGGCTACGTGCTGCCGCTGAGCAGCGCGCGGCTGCGCTCGCCGTCGCAGTGGCGCCTGCACGACCCGCGCAGCCAGCTGGTGGACGGGCGGGTGCAGGCGGCCGAGGCGGCGACGATCTCGCTGGACAGCGTCGGCGACCTGGTGGCGCAGTCGGAGATCGACCTGCGCGGCCTGCGCAACGACCTGCACGACCTGCTCGGCCGGCAGCCGCAACTGAGCATCGGCGAGGCGCTGCGGCAGCGCCCGGCGGCGCAGGGCCTGGGCAGCGTGATCGGCTACCTGGCGCTGGGCACCCGCCATGGCGTGGTGGTCGACGGCGAATGGGAAGCGGTGCAATGGGAGGGCGGCGACGGCCAGGTCCGGCGCGCGCGCATCCCGCTGGTGTGGTTCACCAAGGAAAAACGCAATGAGCTGGTCTGACGAATTCCACGGCCACGACGCCGATGCCGGCGATGTCGCCGCGGCCGCCGCCACGTCCGCTGCGGCCGATGGCGGCACCGCGCTGTTCGCCGGCGACAGCGGCAGCCTGCCGCTGGAGGCGCGGCGCGCGCTGTGCCAGCTGCTGTCCGGCCCCAGCGTCGATGCCTACCGGCACGGCCCGCTGTGGCAGGCATTGCTGCGCCACGAGGCCGCGGTCCGCCGCGTGCTGAGCGAGCTGTTCCTGGAGCTGGTGCTGGACCGCGATGGCGGCGTGGCGTTCGCGCGCCAGGCCGATACCGGCGAGCTGGAGACCCCGGCGTTGCTGCGCACCGCGCCGCTGACCTTCATCGAGTCGGTGCTGCTGCTGTTCCTGCGCCAGCAACTGGCCGAGGCCGACACCCGTGGCGAGCGCGCGGTGGTCGACGAGGCGCAGCTGCTGGAGGTGCTGTCGGTGTACGAGAAGAACGTCTCCACCGATCGCGCCGGTTTCGCCCGGCGGGTGCTGGCGGCGATCGCCAAGATGCGCGACAACCACCTGCTGTCCAAGCTGCGCGGCAGCGAGGACCGCTACGAAGTCTCGCCGGCGCTGAAGCTGCTGTTCTCGGCCGAGGACGTGCAGGCGCTGTCGGCGGCCTATCGCGGCCTGCGCGACGGCGTGGCCGAGGCGGCGCCGTGACCGGCCCGCGCCCGCACGTCGCGCACGCCTAGCGCCCGCTTTGCACCGTGCGCCGGCCGCCGTGGCGGCCGTCCCCGTTTTCCGATGAGTTTCCGATGACGTCCCTGTCCGAATCGTCCACCGTCCCCGTCGCCCCGTCCCTGTTCGCCGAGACCCTGGCCGAGCAACGCGCGCAGCAGTACCGCATGCGCCGGCTGCAGGTGCACAACTGGGGCACCTTCAACGGCCTGACCGACGTGCCGATCGCCGAGAAGGGCTTCCTGTTCGTCGGCCGCTCCGGTTCGGGCAAGTCGACCCTGCTCGATGCGATGTCGGCGCTGCTGACGCCGCCGAGCATCGTCGATTTCAACGCCGCCGCGCGCGAGGCCGAGCGCAGCGGCCGCGACCGCAGCCTGGTGTCCTACGTGCGCGGCGCCTGGGCCGACCAGCAGGACAGCGCCTCCGGCGAGATCGCCACCCAGTACCTGCGCAAGGGCGCGACCTGGTCGGCGCTGGCGCTGGAGTACCGCAACGCGCAGGGTCAGGCGGTGAGCCTGGTGCGGCTGTTCTGGATCGCCGGCAGCGGCACCGCCGCGGCCGACGTGCGCAAGCACTACATGGTGGTGCCGCGCGGCTTCGACGTGGCCGCCGAACTGGACGGCTTCGACCTGGACCTGCGCCGGCTCAAGCTGCGCCTGGGCGAGGACGTGCACCACTTCGACAGCTTCGCCGGCTACGCCGAGCGCTTCCGCCACCTGCTCGGCATCGGCAACGAGATGGCGCTGCGGCTGCTGCACAAGACCCAGTCGGCGAAGAACCTGGGCGACCTCAACGCCTTCCTGCGCAGCTTCATGCTCGACGAGCCGCGCACCTTCGAGGCCGCCGACCGCCTGGTCGAGGACTTCGCCGAACTCGACGGCGCGCACCACGCGGTGGTGACCGCGCGGCGCCAGGTGGAAACCCTGACCCCGGCGCGCGACTACCACGCCGAGCTGCTGGCGCTGCGCCACAGCGTCGGCGAGCTGCGCGAACTGCAGCTGGGCATCGACGGCTACCGCGAGCAGCGCCGCCTGGGCCTGCTGGACGCGCGCCTGCAGGAACTGGACACGCAGGACCGCGGCCTGGCCGGCGAGGAAGGGCAGCGCCGCGAAGCGCTGGACAACCACGAGCAGACCCTGGCCGAGCTGGAGACGCAGCAGCGCGCGCAGGGCGGCGAGCAGGTCGAGGCGCTGGAGCGCGAACGCGGCCGCGTCGAGCGCGAGCGCGACGAGCGCATGCGCCGCCGCAGCCAGGTCGAACAGGCCTGCCGCCAGCTCGGCATGGGCCTGGCCGGCAGCGCCAGCGGCTTCGCCGAACAGGTGGCGCAGGCGCGTGCGCTGCGCGACGGCGTCGCCGGCGAGGCCAGCAGCCTGGACGAGGCGATCGCCGAACGCATGGCCGAGCGCCGCGAGGACGAACGCCGTTTCGCGGTGATCCGCACCGAGATCGAGGCGCTGCTGAAGGCGCCCTCGAGCATTCCCGCGCCGATGCAGGCGCTGCGCGCGCGGCTGTGCGCCGAGACCGGCCTGTCCGAAGCCGCCCTGCCGTTCGTCGGCGAGCTGGTGCAGGTGGAGGCGGACCAGGCGGCCTGGCGTGGCGCGATCGAGCGCGTGCTGCACGGCTTCGCGCAGTCGCTGCTGGTCGACGAACGCCACTACGCCAGCGTCGCCGACTGGGTCAACAAGACCCAGCTCGGCACCCGCCTGGTGTACTTCCGCGTGCGCCACAACGCGCCGCTGCAGCAGCGCGAGCCCGACGCGAAGTCGCTGCTGCGCAAGCTGGAACTGCGCGACCATGCCTATGCGCCGTGGCTGCGCCAGGAACTGGCGCGGCGTTTCGACTACACCTGCGTCGATACCGTGGCGCAATTGCGCGATGCCGAGCGCGCGATCACCCGCGAGGGCCAGGTCAAGCATCCGGGCGACCGCTACGAGAAGGACGACCGCCACGCCGTCGGCGACCGCAAGCGCTGGCTGCTCGGCTACGACAACCGCGACAAGCTCAAGGTCTACGAGCGCGAGGGGCAGACCCTGGCGCAGCGCATCGCCGCCTGCGATGCCGACGTCGCCGCTCTGCGCAAGCAGCGCGAGCAGGACCAGGGCCGGCAACTGGCCGCGCACACCCTGGCCGAGCGCGAGTGGGACGAGATCGACGTCGCCCCCAAGCTGCAGCGCCTGAGCGACATCGCCGAGCAACTGCTGCAACTGCGCGAAGGCGACACCGCGCTGCGCGCGCTGGGCGAGCAGATCGCCACCGTCCGCGCGCGCCGCGACCAGGCGCGCCGTACCTACGAGGACGTGCGCCTGGAGCGTGCGCAGGTGAGCCGCGAGCGCGCGCGTCTTGAAGCGCAGCGCGAGACCTGCGCCGCACGCGTGGCCACCGCGGTGATCGGCCCGGCGCAGGTCGCAGGGCTGGACGCGCGCCTGGCCGCGCTGCCGCCGCTGAGCCTGGACAACCTGGAAGCGCATCTGCGCAGCGTCGAGCGCGGGCTCGGCGAACAGCTGGCGCAGAGCCAGGCGCAGGACGCGCGGCTGAGCCAGCAGGTGCTGGACTGCTTCCGCCGCTACTGCCAGCAGTGGCCGGAGGACAGTGGCGACTTCACCGTCAGCCTGGCCAGCGCCGACGATTTCCTGGCGCGCCTGCAGCGCCTGGAGAGCGACGGCCTGCCGCGTCACGAAGGGCGCTTCTTCGACCTGCTGCAGACCCAGAGCAAGAACAACCTGCTGGCCCTGCAGCGCTACACCGCCGAAGCGCACAAGGCGATCAAGCAGCGCATGGACGAGGTCAACGCCAGCCTGGAACAGGTGCCGTTCAACCGCGGCACCCTGCTGACCATCGAGGTCAGCGACCGGCGCCTGCTCGAGGTGCAGGAGTTCCAGCAGCAGTTGCGCGCCGTGCTCGGTCATCAGCAGACCGAGGATCGTGCGTTGGCCGAGGCGCAGTTCGCCATGCTGCGCGGGCTGGTGCAGCGGCTCGGTGCGCAGGAGCCGGAGCTGCGACGCTGGCGCGAGCAGGTGCTGGACGTGCGCCAGCACGTGGAGTTCGTCGGCGTGGAACTGGACGCGGACAGCCGTGCGCAAGTGGAGATCTACCGCAGCGGTGCCGGCAAATCCGGCGGCCAGCGCCAGAAGCTGGCCACCACCTGCCTGGCCGCGGCGCTGCGCTACCAGCTCGGCGGCGAAGACGGCGAACTGCCGCGCTATGCCGCGGTGGTGCTGGACGAGGCCTTTGACAAGGCCGATAACGAATTCACCGCGCTGGCGATGAACATCTTCGAGAACTTCGGCTTCCAGATGGTGGTGGCCACGCCGCTGAAGTCGGTGATGACGCTGGAGCCGTTCATCGGCGGCGCCTGCTTCGTCGAGATCAGCGGTCGCCACAACTCCGGCGTGCTGCTGATCGAATACGACGAGCAGGCGCACCGGTTGAAGCTGCCCGAGCGCAGCCGCAACGAGGCGGCGACACCTGCGGTGGAATCCGGCGCGGCGATGGATCAGGCTGGCGCCGATCTGCCGCCGCCCCTGGTCGCTGACGCAGTGGATGCCACTACGGATGCGGTCGCAGACGCCGTTGCCGCGACGGCGCCGGCGCCCGCGTCCGGCAAGGCGCGCGCTGGCCGCAGTAAAAGCGTGCAACAGCCGACCACGCTCAAGACGCCGTCAGCGACGTCCGGCAAACGTACACGCACTGCTGGCGCGACGCCTGCGGCCAAGGCCCCATCGGTAAAGGCGTCACGCAAGTCCGCTGCGGCTGCGGCCGCTGCACCTCCGTCCACCGCAAGTCGGTCGGCCACGCGCGCGGCCTCGGCGAAGACCGCAAAAGCCACCACAGCCGGCAAACCTGCGAAACCGGCCAAGGCTGCGGCGCGCAAGACGCCGCCGACCGCCAGGCGCCGCGACGTCTGAGCCGGAGCTGGCGGCGGCGTGTGCCCACGGGCACGCGTGCGGCCGCCGCGTTGGCAGGACAGGCACGCAGCCATCGCGCCGCGCGCTGCACTCAACTCATTGCAGCAGATCCCAGCCCATCTTGCCGATCAGCACCACCACCAGCACCAGGAACAACTGCCGGATCAGCGGCGTGCCGCCGCGCAGCGCCAGCCGGGTGCCGGTCACCGCGCCGGCCACGTTGGCCACGGCCATCGGCACCGCCGCGGCCAGCAGGATCTTGCCGCTGGGCACGAAGAAGCACAGCGCGGCCAGGTTGGTGGCCAGGTTCACCACCTTCGACGCGGCCGAGGCGCGCAGGAAATCCAGGCCGAAGAAGCGGATGAACAGGAAGATCAGGAAGCTGCCGGTGCCCGGGCCGAAGAAGCCGTCGTAGAAGCCGATCGCCGCGCCGATCGCCAGCGCGATGGCCAGTTCGCGGCGGCCGATGTGGCGCGGCCGGTGCAGCGCACCGAAGTCCTTCTTGACCAGCGTGTAGCCCAGCATCGCGATCAGCAGCACCAGGATCAGCGGGCGCACCGCCTGTTTCGGCAGCAGGCTCACCGCCGTGGCGCCGAGGAAGGCGAACACGAACGCGGCGGCGGTCGCGTACAGCACCGGCCGCCACGGCAGGCGCACGTGGCGCGCATAGCGCCAGGCGGCGGTGCCGGTACCGGCCATGGAACTGAACTTGTTGGTGCCCAGGATCACCGCGGGCGCCTGTTGCGGCAAGGTCGCGAACAGCCCGGGCAACTGGATCAGGCCGCCGCCGCCCACCGCCGCGTCCACCAGCCCGGCGACGAAGGCGATGCACAGCAGCCAGGGCAGTTCGGTGGGGATCGACTCGAGCACGCCAGCGCTCCGCGCAAGGGGCCGCAAGCATAGCCGCCACCGGCCGCGACGCGTGCGCGGCGTGCGCCGTGTCGCCGCAGCCGGCACAATCGGCACATGTCTCCGTCCGCCCCGCGCCTTGCCGATCCCTGCCCCTGCGGCCATCCGCGCGAGTACGCGCAGTGCTGCGGGCCGTACCACGCCGGCACCCCTGCGCCGGATGCCGAATCCTTGATGCGTTCCCGCTACAGCGCCTACGTGCGCCAGGACGCCGATTACCTGCGCGCGAGCTGGCATCCTTCGACCTGTCCGCCGCAGGTGGAGATCGATCCGCGCACGGCGTGGCTCGGCCTCACCGTGCAGCGCGTGCTGCAGACCGGCGCCGACAGCGCCGAGGTCGCCTTCCTGGCGCGCTATCGCATCGGCGGCGGCAGCGCCGTGCGCATGACCGAGCACAGCCGCTTCGTGCGCGAGGATGGGCGCTGGTACTACCTCGACGCGCTGGACTGAGCGTCGCGCGTCGCGCCGGCGGGGCGCACGCCCGCACACCGCCGTTCGTTGGCGGGGCAAGCGTTGGCCCTCTTGCGCTTCGAACGGAATGCCGCGTTGGCCCGAACGCCATGCGTGTCGCGGCCGCGGCATCGTGCCGCGCGATCCGCCAACCAGGCCACGCTCGGAACGCGCTGCCGGTCGCGTGCCTGCCGCCCGCGTCGCGTGAGCGGAGCGCACACGCGCCGGTTGTTTATGATGTCGGCCCTGCCGTCGGCGAGGATGTTGCGATGATGCGTTTGGCCTGGATCCTGCTGCTGGCGGCCCCGTGTGCGCTCGCGCAGACCCCACCCGTGGCGGCGCCGTCCACGCCCGATCCGGCCTTCGCCAGCTGCGTGGCCGGCCTGCGCCCGGCCGCGGCGAAGGCGGGCGTCGCCGAGGCGTCGTTCGATCGCTTCACCGCCGGTCTGCAGCCGGACCCGAGCGTGCTGCCGCTGCTCGACGCCCAGCCCGAGTTCACCACGCCGATCTGGGACTACCTGGCCGGCCTGGTCGACAGCCAGCGCATCGACGATGGTCGCGCCATGCTCGCCGCGCATCGCGACCTGCTCGCGCAGGTGGCGCAGCAGTACGGTGTCGACCCGGAGACGGTGGTCGCGGTGTGGGGCGTGGAGAGCGACTACGGCCGCATCTCCGGCAAGCGCCCGCTGCTGGTGTCGCTGCTGACCCTGTCCTGCGAAGGCCGCCGCCAGCCGTTCTTCCGCAGCGAGCTGTTCGCACTGCTGAAGCTGCTGCAGGCCGGCGACCTGCGGCCCGAGGGCCTGACCGGGTCCTGGGCCGGCGCCTTCGGCCATACCCAGTTCATGCCCAGCACCTACGCCCGTGTCGCCGTGGACGGCGATGGCGACGGCCGCCGCGATCTGGTCGCCAGCATTCCCGATGCGCTGGCCTCCACCGCCAACTATCTCAAGCTCGCCGGCTGGCAGAGCGGCCAGCCGTGGGGGCTGGAGGTGAAGCTGCCGGCGGGCTTCGACCCGGCGCTGGCCGGGCGCACCCAGCGCCGGCCGCTGTCGGACTGGCGCGCGCGCGGCCTCACCGCCGCCGACGGCAGCGCGCTGCCTGCACTGGCCGCGCAGACCCCAGCAGCGGTGCTGATCCCGGCCGGCGTGCACGGCCCGGCGTTCCTGGTGTTCCGCAACTACGACGCGATCTACGCCTACAACGCCGCCGAAAGCTATGCGCTGGCGATCGCGCTGCTGTCCGACCGGCTGCGCGGCAAGCCCGGGCTGGTCGCGGCCTGGCCGACCGACGATCCGGGCCTGGGCCGCCCCGAGCGGCGCGAATTGCAGACCCTGCTGCTGGCGCGCGGCCACGCCATCGGCCAGGCCGACGGCGCAATCGGCACCGCCACCCGCCGTGCGATCCAGGCCGAGCAGCAACGCCTGGGCCTGCAGCCGGCGGACGGTCGCGCCGGGCAACGCATCCTCGATGCGCTGCGCCGCGAGGCCGGCGGCGCGCCTGCGGCACCGGTGACGTCACCGGCCACGCCGCCGTCGCCGCCGCAATCGCCTGCACCGGCATCGTCGCCAGCACCGGCACCTACATCTACACCTACAAAGACGCCGTTCGGCGGCACGCCGCCCACCGCATTCCGGCTGCCGGCCGCCTACCCGGCCTTCGCCCACTCCCCCGCGCCACGGAGCATCCACCCCATGTCCGACGTCCCCGGCCTGAGCACAGGCGACTTCCACGGCTATCCCTCGCTGCTGGTGGAGACCCCGCAGTCCACCGCCGCGATCAGCCTGTTCGGCGGCCAGGTGCTGTCGTTCGTGCCCAAGGGCGGCACCGACGCGCTGTGGCTGTCGCCGGACGCGCAGCCCACGCCGACCCCGATCCGCGGCGGCACTCCGGTGTGCTGGCCGTACTTCGGCCGCCAGGGCCAGAGCGACGCCGTCCCCGCGCACGGCTTCGTGCGCACCGTACCCTGGCAACTGAAGGACGCGCGGCGCGAGGCCGACGGCACGCTGGTGCTGACCCTGGCGCCGCCCGACTTCGACGACCTGCCGCTGCGCCTGCGCATGCAGTTGCGCATCGGCGCCACCCTGGAGCAGCGCCTGGTCACCGACAACGTCGGCACCGCGCCCGCCCGCTTCACCCAGGCCCTGCACAACTACTTCCGTGTCGCCGACGCCACCCAGGTGCGCGTGCAGGGCCTGGACGGCCTGGACTACCTGGACAAGTTCGAGAACTACGCCACACCGCATCGCCAGCACGGCGACTGGAGCCTGCAGGATCCGCGCGACCCCGGCCGCAGCGACCGCATCTACACCGGCGCCGGCGGCCGCTACACCCTGCTGGACCCGGGCCTGCAGCGCCGCATCGAGATCGCCACCACCGGCAGCCACACGCTGGTGGCCTGGAACCCGGGCGAGGCCGGCGCACAGAAGATGGCCGACGTCGGCCCGCACTGGCGCCAGTTCGTGTGCCTGGAAGCGGCCAACGCCGGACCCGAGGTGATCGAACTGGCCCCGGGCGCCCAGCACGTGCTGCAGCAGACGATCTCTGTCGCGGCGTTGTGACCCCGGCCGAGTGACCGCGGCCGGACGGCGGCACCACCTGCTGCGGCCCGGCAGTCGGCATTGGTGACGGTCCGGCCGTGACTGCTGCGCCGCCGCGCCTTGGTGGCATGAGTGGCGCCGCTGCCTCCGCCGTACCCTCACCCCCGACCCCTCTCCCGACGGGAGAGGGGAGTCGCTCGGTGTAGAGCACCTCGGTTCCGACACAATCCGCCAAGCCTCGACCCTGTTGTGGGAGGGACTTCAGTCCCGACGCCTCGGCCCCTCAGGTCGCGGTTGAAACCGCTCCTGCGACAAGCTGCCTGGCTGCGCCGCTGGTGCAGAAAGGGCCGAGCCCTGACCCGCAATTGGCCAGCCCCCGCCGCTTCTGAGGGAGGGACTTCAGTCCCGACGCCTCGGTCCCTCAGGTCGCGGTTGAAACCGCCCCTACGACAAGCGGCCTGGCTGCGCCGCTGGTGCAGAAAGGGTCGAGCCCTGACCCGCAATTGGCCAGCCCCGATGCTTCTGTGGGAGGGACTTCAGTCCCGACGCCATGACCCCACCGGTCGCGGTGCAAGCGCTCCCGCGACGGCCAGCCGAGCCACCACGGTGTCGCAGGCACGCCGCCCGTTCCAATCGGCCACCTCCCACACCCACGGGTGCGCCGATGGCCAGGTACGCCGATTACACTGCCGCGTCCGCCAGGAGGCCTGCCGTGCACGCTCCGACTCCCGCTGTCCGCTCACGCCGCGCCGCGGTCGCCTTCATCTTCGTCACGCTGCTGATCGACGTGCTGTCCTTCGGCGTCATCATCCCGGTGCTGCCCACGCTGGTACGCGGCTTCACCGGCGGGGACTTCGCTGCCGCGGCCCGCTGGGTCGGCTGGTTCGGCTTCCTGTTCGCCGCGCTGCAGTTCGTCAGCGCGCCGCTGCAGGGCGCATTGTCCGACCGCTACGGCCGGCGCCCGGTGATCCTGGCCTCGTGCCTGGGGCTGGGCGTGGACTTCATGGTGATGGCGCTGGCGCAGAGCCTGCCGGTGCTGCTGCTGGCACGCATGGTCTCCGGCGTGTTCTCGGCCAGCTTCACCTCGGCCAACGCCTACATCGCCGACATCACCCCGGCCGACAAGCGCGCCCAGGCCTACGGCATCATCGGCGCCGCGTTCGGCGTTGGTTTCGTGGTCGGTCCGCTGCTGGGCGGCTGGCTCGGCAGCCTGCACCTGCGCGCGCCGTTCTGGTTCGCCGCCGGGCTGGCCTTGCTCAACTTCCTCTACGGCTTGTGGGTGCTGCCCGAATCGCTGGCGCCGGAGCGACGCACCGCGCGGGTGGACTGGGCGCACGCCAACCCATTCGGGGCGCTGCGCCTGCTGCAGCGCTACCCGCAGGTGTTCGCGCTGGCCGCGGTGATCTTCCTGGCCAACCTGGCGCACTACGTCTACCCGAGCATCTTCGTACTGTTCGCCGATTACCGCTTCGGCTGGGGCCCGAAACAGGTCAGCTGGGTGCTGGCCCTGGTCGGCGTGTGCAGCATCGTGGTCAACGCCGTGCTGGTGGCGCGGGTGGTGCGGCGCTTCGGCGAGCGCGGCGCGCTGCTGTTCGGCCTGGGCTGCGGCGTGATCGGTTTCGCCATCTACAGCGTCGCCGGCAGCGGCGCGCTGTTCCTGCTCGGCGTGCCGATCAGCGCGCTGTGGGCGGTGGCCGGGCCGGCGGCGCAGGCGATCGTCACCCGCCACGTCGGCGCCGATGCGCAGGGCCGCATCCAGGGCGCGCTGATGAGCCTGGTCAGCCTGGCCGGGGTGATCGGGCCGTTGCTGTACGCATGGGTGTTCGCGGCCTTCATCGGCCCGCATGCGCTGCTGCACTTCCCGGGCGTGCCATGGCTGCTGGCGGCGCTGCTGCTGGGCGGCGGCTGGATCGTGGCCTGGCGCCGTGCGCGAATGCCGGCTGCCGGGGTGGCCGCCGGCTGAGGCGCGGCGCAGGCGGCGCGGCCGGCGTGAACGGCTCAGCTTGCTGGGATGGGCGTCGCGGCTCCCGCGCTGCCTCGCCTGGCACCGCGCGGTCGCGATTGTTACGCTGTGTCCTCTCTTTCGTCGCGGCCGGCCGGCTGCTGTACCAGTCGCCTGCATGATGTCCCCTCCCGACGGAACCGCCCTGCCGTTGACCGCTGCGCGCTTGCTGCGCGAGGCCACTGCGCAGCAGCACCAGGCGGTGGAAGACCTGCCGGCGATGCGCGCGCTGATGGACCCGGCGCTGTCGCTGGCCGACTACGTGCAGGTGCTGCGTCGCCATCACGCGGTGCTGGCCGGCTGGGAACAGCGCGAAGCGGCCTGGCTGCGCGACTGCGGCGACGCGCACTGGCAGTACCAGCCGCGCACCCCGCTGCTGGCGCAGGATCTGCATGCCCTGCAGGCAACGCCGCCAGCGCCGCAGCCGCTGCCGCCGGCCGTCGACGTCGGCGCGCGTTGGGGCATGCTCTACGTGGTCGAAGGCTCGCGCCTGGGCGGCCGGGTGATCGCCCGGCACCTGCGGCAGACCCTGCCCACCGCCGCGCCGGCCCTGTCCTATTTCGAACTCGGCCATGCCGACCCGGCCGCCTGGCGACACTTCCAGCAGCGCCTGGAGCGGGCCTTGCCGAGCGCGCCGCTGCAGCAGGCCGCGGTCGACGGCGCCCGCGCCATGTTCGCGCACTTCCATACCCACTTCGCCCTGGAGATCGCCGCATGAGCGACATCGTCGTGCCCCTGGACATGGACGCATGCGCACGCGAGCCGATCCATATCCCCGGCTCGGTGCAGCCGCACGGCGTGCTGCTGGTGATCGAGCCGCAGGACGGGCGCGTCGTCCAGGCCAGCGCCAGTGCCGCCGACCTGTTCGGCCGGCCGCTGGACGAATTGCTCGGACAGCGCTACGACGCCCTGCTCGTGCTGGAGGATCCGCGCACGCGTCTGTTGCCCGACGCGGCCGAGCGCAGCGACCTGGCCTATGTCGAAGTGGGGTTCAAGGACGCTGCCGCCACGCAGCGCTGGGTCGGCGCCTGGCATCTGTATCCGGAGCAGTGGCTGCTGGAACTGGAGCCGCGCGACGCGCCGCTGGCCGATGCCACCCTGCGCGAAGCGCTGCCGGTGCTGCGCCGGCTGGAGGCCGACCAGAGCATCGAGGAGGCCTGCCAGCGCGCCGCCAAGAGCCTGCGCAGCCTGATCGGCTACGACCGGGTGATGATCTACCGCTTCGACGACGACTGGAACGGCGACGTGGTCGCCGAGGCGCGCGCGGCGGAACTGGAGCCGTATCTCGGCCTGCACTATCCGGCCAGCGACATTCCGGCGCAGGCCCGCGCGCTGTACCTGCGCAACCGCGTGCGCCAGATCGCCAACGTCGGCTACGTGCCGTCGCCGATCCAGCCCACCCTGCATCCGCGCCTGCGCGCGCCGGTGGACCTGAGCGACGTCAGCCTGCGCAGCGTCTCGCCGGTGCACCTGGAGTACCTGGCCAACATGGGCGTCACCGCCACCCTGGTGGCCTCCATCGTGGTCAACGATGCGCTGTGGGGCCTGATCGCCTGTCACCACTACCGCCCGTATTTCTGCAACCACGAAATGCGCGACGTCGCCGATGCATTGAGCCGTGCATTGGCCGGGCGCATCGGCGCGATCACCGCGGTGGCGCGCGCGCGCACCGAGTCGGTGCTGCTGACCGTGCGCGAGAAGCTGATCACCAACTTCAACGACGCCGAGATGCTCACCGCGCCGATGCTCGACGAGATGGCCTCGGACCTGCTCGACGTGGTCGATGCCGACGGCGTGGCGGTGTTCCATGGCGACCACGTCACCCGCCATGGCATGCTGCCGGCCACCGAGGACCTGGCGCGGATCCGCGAGCAGATCGAGTCCACCCATCACGAAGCGCTGCGCCACGACGCGGTCGGCGCCCTGCACTCGGACCAGATCGGCGAGACCTTCCCGGCGCTGGCCGATCTGGCCCCGCTGGCGGCCGGCTTCATCTTCGTGCCGCTGATGCCGCAGGCGCGCAGCGCGCTGCTGTGGACCCGTCGCGAACAGGTGCGCACGGTCAACTGGGCGGGCAATCCGCAGTTGGCCAAGCTGCAGGACATCGCCGGCTCGCGGCTGTCGCCGCGCAAGAGCTTCGACCTGTGGCAGGAGACCGTGCGTGGCCGCGCACGGCCCTGGTCGCCGATCAGCCTGGAATCGGCACGCAGCCTGCGGGTACTGATCGAACTGATGGAGCGCAAGCGCTTCCAGCAGGATTTCGCCCTGTTGGAGGCCTCGCTGTCGCGGCTGCGCGATCCGGTGGCGATCGTCGAGCGCGGCGAGGGCGCGCGGCGCAGCCGTCTGGCCTTCGTCAACGAGGCCTTCGCCGCCCTGTACGAGCGCGAGGTCGCAGAATTGATCGGCTGCGACCTGGAGCGCCTGTACGCCAGCGAGGCCGTGCTGGCGGAGACCCAGCGTATCGATACGCTGCTGCGGCAGGGCCGAGCCGTCTACGTCACCCTGCCGCTGCGCGTGGACGGCACCACGGCCGTGCACCGCCAGTTCGACTTCGAACCGCTGCCCGATCACTCCGGCGTGTCCAGCCACTGGTTGCTGCAGTTGCGCGACCCGCGCTGAGTCCGGTGCGGCGGCGCGGCCTCAGCGGCTGCGCCGCCATAGCGCCAGCGTTGCCGCACCGGCCAGCAGGCCCCACAGCGCCGCGCCGATGCCGAACAGCGACAGTCCCGACGCTGTGACCAGGAACGCGATCAGCGCCGGCTCTCGCTCGCGTTCCTCGCGCAGCGCCGAGGCCAGGCTGTTGCCGATGGTGCCGAACAGCGCGATGCCGGCGATCGCCATCACCAATTCCCTGGGAAAGGCCGCGAACAGCGCGGCCACCGTGGCGCCGAACACGCCGATCAGCAGATAGAAGACCCCGGCGAACACCGCGGCCATGTAGCGCCGCTGCGGATCCTCCTGCGCCTCGCGGCCCATGCAGATCGCCGCGGTGATCGCCGCCAGGTTCAGCCCGTAGGCGCCGAACGGCGCCAGCAGCGTGTTGGCCACGCCGATCCAGCCGATGGTCGGCGAGATCGGCACCGCATAGCCGGACGCGCGGATCGCTGCCACCCCGGGCAGGTTCTGCGAGGTCATCGTCACCACGAACAGCGGCAGCGCGATCCCGAACAGCGCCTGCCACGACAGCGTCGGCCACACCAGCACCGGCTGCGCCAGGCGCAACCGCGCAGCCTCCAGGTGCAGCGTGCCGCTGCCCGCGGCCACGGCCACGGCGATGCCGACCAACAGGGTGGCGATCACCGCATAGCGCGGGAAGGTGCGGCGCCCGAGCAGATAGGTGGCGAACATCGCCAGCGCCATGGCCAGTTGGTGCTGCATCGCCACGAACACGTCCAGGCCGAAGCGCAGCAGCACCCCGGCCAGCATCGCCGAGGCCAGCGACAGCGGAATGCGCCGCAGCAGGCGTTCGAACAAGCCGGAAAACCCGGCGAGTGCAGACAACACCGCCACCACCACGAAGGCGCCGATCGCATCGGACAGCGGCAGTCCGCCACCGCTGCCGATCAGCAAGGCCGCGCCGGGCGTGGACCAGGCGGTGACCACCGGCATCCGGTAGCGCAGCGACAGCCCGATGCAGGTCAGGCCCATGCCCAGCCCCAACGCCCACATCCAGGACGCGATCTGTGCCTGCGAGGCGCCGACGCTGCGCGCAGCCTCGAACACGATCGCCGCCGAACTGGTGAAGCCGACCAGCACGGTGACGAAGCCGGCGATCAGCGCGGGCAGCGAAGCGTCGCGCCAGAGCGCGCGGGTAGCAGCGGTCATGCGGAGTTCCATGGTGGAGCGCAGGCTGCATTCTCGGGCAAACGCCGGCGATCGGCTGTGCCGCGCCCTTACCGATAGAGAGGAGAGCGTGGCAGCACGCAGCGCTGCAAGGGCGCGCAAAAAAACGGTTGACCTTTTTTTCGGTGCCATTACACTGCGCGGCCCGCTACGCAACTGCCGGGCTTCGGCGCGACAGAGGCAGGCGGGGCCGGAAACACCTAGCGAACATCGGGTGTTGACAGCGTGAAAAAGTCGGCTAATATGGCCGGCTCGCTTCGAGGAAAAGCCTTCGGGTTTGGACGAAAAAGCGGCGTCAACCACCTGATCAAAAAGGTGTTGACGGCAAGAAAAAAGCCGCTATGATGGGCGGCTCGGTTCGACGAAAAGCCCTCGGGTTTGAAGGCGAGCCAGCGTCAACCGCATCGAAATGAGGTGTTGACGGAAACAAAAAGCCCGCTATAATGGGCGGCTCACTCGGACG